>CAMYLH010000371.1 GCA_947259065.1 uncultured Desulfobacterales bacterium | reverse complement strand
CTTTTCGCCTGGGTTGTCAGTTAGCAATTTGTGCATGGCATCTTCCTTTGTCGGCGCTCTGTAGCGCTCTGTTGACATTTGGTGGTTTATAACAATGAACTAAGCGGTTGACGTATTATCGTTATATGTATTAGAAAAGACAGTGCGAAGCGATTCCAACCTTCGTCAATTGTCCTTATTCTTCTCTTTCAATCTTCCTGCGCGTGTATAACGTTTGGAACGAATCAGGCATCAACTGCAGGCAACCGGTGCATCCGGTTTCATTTTCCGCATTAAACGGTTCCAAATGAACTTCAAAACCGATTTCTTGGTACATCTCCACCATCTCCGACAATCGCGGGTTATCGTAAGTCGCCTGCTTTTGCCAGCCTTGCTCGATTAACTTCTTTTCGGGCGTCATCGGCATCAGGTTCCTTTATATTCAGGTCGCCTGCGCCCCAGACTTGAAAGGCCTTCCAGAGCATCCGCTGTGGAAAAAATCTCGTTTAATCGTCCAAGCTCAATCTCCACGGCTTCCTGCATGGATTTGCCGGCTTGCTGGTCGATAATTTCATTGCTGATTTGCAAGGCCAGCGGGGCTTTGAAGCCAATTGCCTTAGTTGTGCGGGCTGCATGTTCTTTTGAAACTCCAGCCGGCGATTTGCCCGAAAGCAGGCTGGCGATATTTTCTTTATCACAAAGGCTGGCAAAGGATTTAAATTTATCGGGGATGTCACGTTTCCTGTATTTGTTCGGAATTTCCTGAGATATAAGCTTTTGGATGGTGGCATCAACGTCTGCCGGCATGACGAGTTCGGTTATCATACCGAGTTCCTGCGCATCCTGGGCACTGATTGGGGCGCCGCTAAAGACATAGTATTTAGCAAGTTCCGGCCCTGCCATGCGCGCTGTTCGCAACATACCGCCCAAGCCCGGATAAATACCGATACCGGTTTCCGGAAACCCCATCGAACCCGCCGGTGTGGCAATAATCGCCTGGCAGGCCAACGCCAGCTCGCTGCCGCCGCCCATAGAGAGACCGTCCAGAATGGCAATGGTGGGTTTGGTGGAGTTTTCAATTTTGAGAAAGAGCTCATGGCCTTTTCTTGTAAACTCAACAATATCGGCTACTTGGTCGTCTTTTATCTTTTTGACGAAATAGCGGATATCGGCCCCGGCAACAAAGGCCTTGCCGGCTCCCTGAAAGACAATGGCCTTGACATCCGGATTTTTCTCAGCCTCGCTAAAACGTTCACCCAGCTGGGCGACCACTGTTTCGTTAAGCGCGTTCATGGCTTCCGGGCGGTTGAGCGTGATCGCGGCGATATCGTCTTTGATATCAAGATCTACAAATTTGAAATCAAAAGGCCCGCTGCGTTCCTTTTGTCGGGCCAGTATTTGCGGCATCTTAAAATCCGGATACTTCTCGGTTATGGCCGCCACCGCCGCATAGGTCCGGTCCACGCCGATTTTGTTCATGATTTCAAACGGGCCCATGATCCAGCGCAAACCGATCTTGGCGCCGCGGTCGGTGTCCTCAAGGGAGGCAACCCCCTCATCGACCAGGGCCGCGGCAACACCGAGGCAGACGCCGTAAAAGCGATCCATGACCGCCGCAATTTTAGATTCAGCGATATCGCCTTCCAGGCTCCAATTTTCCTTTTTCTCCATTTGCGCTTTGAGAATTTCCGCTGGAGCATAAAACGCACCCAACTCATTTCCCAGTGTGGTGGATGAGTGCACCGCAATGGGTATGCCGGTGACATTCATCAGTTCAAACGGCCCCATGCCGATCTTAAACGCCTGTTTGGCGGCTTCCTCGATGGTGGGGATATCAGCAACATTTTCTTGCAGCATCCGGGCCGCCTCGTTGAGGAAGGGAACGAAAAAACGGTTTACGGCAAAGCCCGGGGCATCTTTGACGACGATGGATGTCTTGCCGTGCAGTTTTGCCGCTAGCAGTGATTTTTCCAGCGTATCCGTGCTGGTTCCTTCGTGTGGGATGACCTCTAAAAGCCTGTTTTTTGCCGGGTGGTAAAAATAATGCAGACCGATAAAACGGTCGGGACGGGACGTCTGCACGGCGAACTCACGCACAAAAAAACTGGATGTGTTGGTGGCCAGAATGGTTTTCTCGGAGCAAAGCCGGTCAAGTTTTTTAAACAGATCCGATTTTACCTGCTTGTCTTCGAAGACCGCCTCGATGATAAGGTCCGCATCGGCGACACTGCTAAAATCGGTTGTTCCGGTGATGCGAGAAAGGATTTCCTCGACCTGCGCGGGGGAGAATATTTTACGATCTACTCCTTCGCCAAGCAGTTCTTTAATGGTCGCGAGACCGCGCTCGACAAATTCGTCCCTGATGTCTACAATAACGACGCTTAACCCTTCCTGGGCAATTTTCTGAGCGATACCGCTTCCCATGTTGCCCGCACCAATGACACCGATTTTATTGATTTGTGACATAAATTCCCCCGCAAAAAATTGACAATCTTCAATTCCTATCTGTTCTTCCACACCGGTTTGCGCTTTTCTTCGTAGCTTGCGATGCCTTCCAGGGTATCTTCTGTTTTCATGAGCGTGTTTAAAAATAGGTCACTGACTCCTGCCAAGGCCGGTTTAAAGGCCACCCCCAGATGTTGCTTGACGGCTCTTTTGTTCAATCGAATAATGAGCGGGCTGTTGGCCTGAATTTCTTTGACGATCTGATTGGTTGTTTCGCCAAGCTTCTGATCTTCGGACACATAGGCGACCATCCCCATGCGCCGGGCATCTTCTGCGCCGTAAAACTTACCCGTGGTACAAATTTCGATGGCCCGGGCGGGTCCGACAAGCTGGGGCAGACGTATGGCTGCGTAAGGCGGAAAAAAACCGACCTTTATTTCGGGCTGTCCAAATTGAGTGCTTTCAGCGGCAACGATAACATCGCAAGCGATGGCCAATTCCATCCCGCCGCCCAGACAATAGCCCTGGACGGATGCTATAATTGGCACTTCTATTTGTTCGGTGAGCTCGAAAAGACGGTTGAAAGTGGCGATCATATCATCCACCATGTCCGGTTTGTGATCGGCTACTTCGACTCCGGTACAAAAGTGCTTGCCGGCAGCATCGAAGACAATGCACTTGAGATCGTCATCGTTGGCAAGGGCCTCAAGCCGGTCATTGAGTTCGTCCATCATCTCGATGTTCATCATATTGAATTTCGGCCGATTCAGCGTAATTCGCGCAACAGCATCGATCTTTTCATACGTCAAGTGTTTGAGTTCAGACATGGTTCTGGTTCCTCGTAATAAGGGGTTCATAGGTTCAGGGGTCAGCCCAGCCGCCGGCCAAAAAACGGCCGGTCAAATCGAAAAACAAACTCTAAATCTTTTGAAACACATAGTTCAACTGCCCGTTGGGCAGCGTGTTTGCTGCCGTTTTCATCGCCATTCCCACTTTTATCTCTTCTTCGGCAAGGTCACGGTCAATCCTGCCGAAGACCTTATAATCACCGTAGTCCAGCAGGGCGATACAATAGGGAACGTCATCCTGAAATCCGATGGGTGCATATTCCAGTTTGCTGTAGGTGATCAACTTACCGGTACCGGATACTTCAAACCATTCCATATCACCGGGCAGGCACTGGTAGCAGTCCGACCTGGGTGGAAAGAAGGCCAGGCCGCAATCCTTGCAGCGCGTACCCATGACCTTGCCGTTTTCCAGGTAGTCGATGAAGTCATTGGTTTTGGTAATAGAGGTAAAGCTAACCGTTCCAAATTTCTTAAACCGATCGTCCACTTCTTTTTTAGCCATATACATCCTCCCTGTCCCGGCCAAACCGGAATCATACAGTTTAAAATTTCATTCAACGCTGAGAATTCAATCTACATT
>CAMYLH010000370.1 GCA_947259065.1 uncultured Desulfobacterales bacterium | reverse complement strand
CAGGATAACTTTGCGTTGACGCGTCATCCGGAAATTCGATTGTTTTTGCAACCCTATCCTCCCCCCCTTAGATGATGCCGTATTTTATGGCCACAATAAGGCCGGTGTCAAGAAGATTTGCGAGTTAAAAGCAGCTGGGCGCGGATCGCGAGCTTTAATTCAGATTTAAATTCAATTTAAACACCCGAGACAAAACTTATCCAACTAACTTGGCATGATTATCCGGTATCGTGATAAAACAGGTATACCGCAACGAGCCGGATTATCTTTCATCAATAGGTGTGAATTCACACACATCGGGACCACAGTAATCTCCGATGTATTCAGACTCGGGTCGATATAGCGTGGGTTTTGGAGCCGCACCTGCAAATTGCTCTTCAACCACGTGGGCGCACCAACCCGCAATTCGGGAGATAGCGAACACCGGTGTAAACAGATCAACCGGAATGCCCAGCGAATTGTACAGTGAACCGCTGTAAAAATCGACATTTACGTAAATATCTTTCCCTTTAAGTTTTTTGAACTCCTCCTTGCCTGTTTTTTCAAGGTTGGCGGATATTTCATACCATTTGGTCTTACCGGACCGCTCTTCCAGCACTTTGGACATGGAGGCTACGATATGCGCACGCGGGTCATCAGTGTCATATACGGCATGTCCCAAACCAAAAATCACTCTACCGGCATCAAACTCCTGCTTGACGTAATCTTTGACCTTATCCACCGATCCAATTTTAAACAACATTTCCATTACCCTGGTATTGGCACCACCATGCAGATCGCCGGATAAAGATCCTACCGCAGCGGCAACGGACGCATATATATGCGCTCTGGTGGAAGCAACTTCCCGGGCGGCAAAGGTTGATGCATTAAATGAATGCTCGGCGTGAAGAACCAGCGCCTTATCCATAAATCTGCCCATGTCTTTATCGGGTATTTTGCCGGAGAGCATGTATAAAAAATTGGCTGCGTGGTCCAAATCCGCTGAAGGTGCAACCGGCTCTTTACCGTTGCGGATTCTGTCCCAGGCCGCGATAATGGTGGCAAATTTGGCAATGAGTCTAATTGACATACGCAAGACTGCTTCCATGGATTGATCCTTTTTGTCAGGATCATGGTGGGCCAGCAAAGGAACTGCAGCCTGCAATATGTCCATCGGCAACGCGTCTTTCGGGCAGTTTTTCAGGACTTCTATCACCGCAGGCGGCAGCTGTCGTTCAGCTAAAAGACGGCGCTTAAACTCTTCAAGTTCGGCATTGTCGGGCAGCTTTTCATAGAGCAGTAAAAAAGCAACTTCTTCGAAGGACGCATTTTCGGCCAGATCCTGAACCAGATAGCCTCTGTAAATTAATCGACCGTTGGCACCGTCAACCTCACAAATCCTGGTGTCTGCGATAACGACACCCCGCAGGCCGGTATTCAAAACAGGTTTGCATTCTTCCATAATTCCACCTCTTTGCATGTTTTTATGTTGGTGAAAGACGCATATCTTGTTATATGTCGATCCACATGTCGGCTTCATTACCACACTGGGTGCAGGTGGCTGTCCCCATGACGTGTTTTTCAGACTCCGTTTCCTGCGATGAGCCGGGCTCGGACTTCGCGTCATCCTCCGCTTCAACATCAGGTAATGAACACGTCACAACCATCTCTGCTTCGTTACCGCAGTTCTCGCATTTGCAAACTTCTTTCCTGATAATCTCACTCATGGATAACTCCTTTTATGATGAATCGGAATTTTTACAAATTAAATTGTGTCAACACTATCAGCTAAAACCCCATCTTTTCCAGCGGCCGGCGTTCGGGGACATATTCGCGTGCAATTTTGTGCTCATTCCAATCTGTTGAAACATAGAGGTTGCAGTAACAGCTGCCAAATTCATCAATGTCCGGCACGCTGTAAACGCAGGGACAAATGATATCCTTGTCGGCGTCCCGGTCGCCGGAAAGCAGTCTACATGGGCAACCCATATACCCGTAACGCTCTTTGTTAACAAGCAGGGCTTCTAAAAGCTCAACGGTTCGCTCCCTGTCGCGGTTGAAATAATAGCCTTTGGCTTCCTGTACTTTTTTCATTCTCTCATAAAGTTCTTGTGCATCCATCACATTCCCAAGGCCTCCTTGATTTCTTTTTCCTTGAACCCGACGATCACCTTTTCACCGATGATGATGGTGGGAAATGAGCAGCGCGGGTTAAACTTTTTGACATCTTCAATAATGGCTTTTCTTTCATCGCCTTTGAGTTCGTCCACATTGACAAATTCATATTTAATAGTGCATTCGCCCAAAAATTTTTTGGTTGCTCTGCAGTGGCTGCAGGTGCTCAAAGAGAAAATCTTAACATCAGGTTGAGACATAGATTCATCCTTTCATAGATTTGATGTCAATATGAATCCGGAAACCTATGGCCTTGTTGCCGGAGGCAATGACACGCTGTGAGATTTTATCAAACTGAATACAAACAGTTACAATAACATAAAAATAATTTCAATAATAAAAACATATTTAATGGAAAATCCAAGATAGACTCAAATATCGATTTAAGTATCTATTCAAATAGAGATTCAAATTTCATACCAATGCCGAATAATTGTGCTATAAACAGCAAAGCTTAATGATATATACCGGAAATTCTGCAATCTATCGGAATCATATGGACACGCCATGAGACGAATGAGACACTACGGCGGCGAATCTAAGCATCACGAATTCATGCATTCACGGGTCTCACCAAACAACCTGCCGGATATCTAGCCTATTATCCCCCTATCTACCATCTATCGTGACGCCTTACGAAATGGATCCCGCCCTTTTGCATATGGCATTAAAACCGGTGAAACGTCTCGCAATGGGGGCTGATACATACGTGTATCATAAGACAACAAATGATGTGCTTCTCGGGCTGGCTGATTTACCCGTGGCATAAAAAGTTTGGGTAAAAATCTATTTTATATTTAATTTTAAGCGGTTAAGATTGAATCCGTTTTAATTCCGAAATAATTAGTATGAAAATAAAACTGGCATGAAACTTGCCGATAAGAGTAATTTATATGGAAATTGGCCGGTATTTATTATATCTTGACAAAATGTCTTTATTAATCTAAATAGTAACTTTTACTAATTACTTCTATATTACCCTATCCAAACTGACTTTTCATGATCACGTTCTGTATGGAGACTCAGCCCATTTAATCCATTTACTATAATTCCATGAAGGGAGGCAATATATGGTTGAAAAAAAAGCAATCTCAACAAAAAAGGAGATCGATATCAATTCTGTAACTATCTGTGATGCTACCGCTCAAATGCTCATCAAGGCTCGTAAAGACGGTGTCGAAACCGCCTTTGATCGGGCTGCAAGCATGAAGGCCTGTCCCATCGGGAAGGATTCGGCCTGCTGCAAGCACTGCGCCATGGGGCCATGCCGGCTGAATGCCAAGGATCCTTATGGGAAAGTAGGTGTTTGCGGAGCAACCATCGACACGATTATGGCGCGAAATTTTGCACGTATGGTCGCCGCCGGCGGTGCCGCACACACCGACCACGGTATGGGCATGCTCGATCTTTTCCGCGAAGTGCTCAACGGTAATATTAAAGACTATACCATTAAAAATCCGCAAAAACTCTTTGAGGTCGCCGAATCCATTGGAATTGAAACGGAAGACCGGGAACTCAAAGATGTCGCCATGGATTTATATAAGGAGCTTGAACGCACCTACACCCAGGTGGAGGGAGAAATTCCATTTGCCAAGCGTGTTCCCGCAAAATCCCTGGAAACCTGGCGCAAACAGGGAATTGTGCCGCGCGGGGCCATGCGTGAGATTATGGAATTGATGCACCGCTCGCACATGGGTGTGGACCA
>CAMYLH010000369.1 GCA_947259065.1 uncultured Desulfobacterales bacterium | reverse complement strand
GGATCTGTCAGTGCCATCGTCAGCGGCCACCTGGTGGATCGAATCGGTTATAAACCCGTCTACTTATTTTCCTTTGCCTTGTCCTCTCCCTGCATGCTTCTGTTCATTCACGGCTCCGGGTGGAAGGTGTATCCGCTCGCATTTCTGAGTGGATTCCTGCTGTTGGCCACCCTGTTTCCTGCCGTAGCGCTGGCCCAGAAGATTGCTCCCAAAGGTCGATCCCTGGTATCCAGCATCGTTATGGGCCTGGCGCTTGGGTCAGCGGGAATCCTGATGCCCTTCGCGGGTATGATGGCCGACACATACGGGATTCGGGCGGTCCTAAGCTATCTTGCTTTCATTCCCCTGGCAGCACTCTGTTTGATACGCTATTTGCCCGAGCCCGGTAAATCGGACTGAACTCCATTCCAGCGCCGATATTTATGTGCCGGACCGTTAGGCCTTTAGCGGGTTTTATCTGACAACATGTTGAATGGTTTATGATGGTGATTGATTTTTTGCTTTCGGTGTTGTACTGGGAAAGGTAATGATTCCACACTTTGAATTAAATTTTTAATTATATAAATATTTCTCCGGCTGAGGGAATTATTTTGTAAATTTTCATAACTCATTTTAATGGTGTCTTAATAATTGTAAAAAGAACAGATAGTGAGGAGAAATATCATGTACGGATTTTATGGCAGATATTTAAACATCGACCTTGGCAAAAAAAACTACAGCATCGAGACCATCAACGATGACATCTGTAAAACCTATCTGGGCGGCAAGGGCCTGGCATCTTATTTGTTATACGAGTTAAATCCGCCGGGAGTTGATCCGTTGTCCGCGGAAAATACCCTGATTTTTGCTACGGGTCCCTTGGGGGGCAGCACAATCTGGGGCTCCTGCCGTTACGGGGTGTACACCAAATCACCGCTGACCGGGTTTTTTGCTGAATCATATTCCGGCGGGCGAACTCCGGATGCGATCGATGCCACCGGATTCGATGCCATTGTGATTCAGGGCCGCTGTGATGAACCCGCGGTGTTGACGGTCCACCCGGAAGGTGTCGATTTTCATTCCGCCGGGGAACTCTGGGGCAAGGAAACTTACGGGGTCGAAGATGCGATTAATGAGCGGTTTGCCAGAGAAGAATACAGAAAAAAAGGTGCCCTGGTAATCGGGCCGGCAGCTGAAAATCTGGTACGTTTTGGTTGTATTAAAAACGATTACTGGCGTTCGGCCGGCAGAACCGGAGCCGGAACGGTGATGGGCTCAAAAAAGGTTAAAGGCATTTTGTTCACCGGCAACCGCAAACGACCCCAAGCAGACGAAGCTGCCGTGAAGGCGTTTTCCAAAAACTTTATGGCCGAATTCAAAGATCATGCGGCCGCCAATGCCTATCGTACGCTGGGCACGCCCATGTTGGTTAAAATGACCAACACCGCCGGCGCATTTCCCAACCGTTACTGGACTAAAGGCACCATGGACAACTGGGAAAATATCAGTGCCGAAGCCCTGATTGAAAAAATGGATCCCACCCCCCATGCCTGCGGTAAATGCTTCATGGCCTGCGGACAGCTGGGCACTGTCAAGGAGGGCCGCCGGGCCGGTCTTAAGATAGAGGGACCGGAGTATGAAACCATTTATGCTTTCGGCGGCCTGTGCTTAATTGACAGTATCGAGGAAATCGCTTATTTGAATGACGTTTGCGATCGTTTGGGGATGGACACAATTACGGCCGGCAATCTTTGTGCCTTTGCCATTGAAGCGGCGCGGCGGGGTAAGATTGACTATAAAATTGATTATGGCAATGTGGATGCGATTGACGATTTGCTGCACAACATTGCCGGCCGCGAAGACATTGGCGACGTATTAGCCCAGGGGATCAAACATGCTGCCAAAGAATGGGATCTGGAGGATATCGCGGTGCATGTCAAAGGCATGGAGCCAGCCGGGTATGATCCTCGGAAGCTCAAAGGCATGGGACTTGCCTATGCAACCTCGGACCGCGGTGCCTGTCACTTGCGCGCCACTTTTTACAAACCGGAGCTGGCCGGTATGATTCCGCCGGAACAGATCGAGGGCAAGGCGGAACTTTTTCTGGAATTTGAAGATCGTTTGACTATTTTCGATACCCTGGTGTTATGTCGCTTTTACCGGGATTTTTATCTGTGGAATGTGCTGGAAGATGTCATTCACAAGGTGACCGGCCTTGATGCCGGTGAGAAAGCACTCAAAGAAAAAGCCCGGGCAATTGCCACCCGGATTCGGCGTTTTAACTTACGGGAAGGCATGCAGGCCAAGGATGAGCGACTTACAAAAGCCCTCCACCAGCCGCTGACGGATACCGGGCAAGTGATCACCGAAGAAGAACTGGAAATTATGCTCAAGGAATATTATCAGCTTCAGGGGTGGGATGAGACGGGGCAACCGATTTCCTGATGACCGGAAGCTAAGTTAACTTGTTCGTAATCGTTCAGCCACAAAGGCACAAAGACACTAAGATGCTTAGTGATTCGATTCGCAATTAAAGTGACAGATACTGTTTTGAAATTAGTATTTTTCCTTTGTGACTTGGTGTATTGGTGGCAGGACTGTTACGCTTGTTCTAAATCAAAGATCAATTGATTTTTGGCAAGGTTTGTAAAAACCTGATTTTCTCACCAAATTGTATCGACTTCTGGAAATTCTAAGATCTGTTTATCTGCCGTCAGGAGAGGCATCCCCAGAATTCTGGATGTGGCAACAATGATCTGATCAGCAGGATCCCTGTTGAGGCCGCGAAGGACAGTGCTTTCCACAGCGATTTCCGGGGAAAGATCCGCAATTCTAATGTTGAGTTCATTGAGTGAGCGTCTGATCCAGGCAAGGGACGGAATTGAAAAGCCAATTCTTTTTTTCTCTACCAGTTTAGCAAGTTCCCAGCAGGATATGGCTGAAATCCATTGGTGACCAGATGAATTCATTGCTTTTTTTGATTTTTCAGAGAGTGATTTGGTTTTTTCTAAGGACAGCCATACCCAAACATGGGTATCCAGTAGCAGATCCATTACCTTAAGACCTCCCAATCTTCTTCAGCCACCGGTGAAATAATATCTCCCATAAAAATGACCGTATCTTTTAAAGGGATTTCTTTTTCCCCTGGATCATAAGGGATCACTTCGGCAATAGGTTTTCCGCGTTTCGTAATAACAACCCTCTTTTTCTGTTTGTTGACGTCTTGCAGAACCGCAAGGCACTTTGACTTAAACTCTGAAACTGATAAAGATTCCATAGTTTTCCCCAAAAAAATGGTTATGGTCAAATAACTATGGTCATATTTATGGATTTGGAGCAGTTTGTCAAGCTATATAATTAGAAGGAAGAATAGGGGCCGGTTTATTCAGCACGTGGGATAAGTTTTCAACCGATTGGCAAGCAACTGAAGTTTTCAGGTGTTCCGCCGCAGGCGCACCGCTGGCCTGAAAAGTTTACCCGCCTGGGGAGGGCGGCCAGTTTGATCGAGGAAGAAAACTTAACGACTTAAATATACAATTTTCTGACAGGATCAACAGGATGGACAGGATAAATATACTAAACCAAAAAAATCCTGATAATCTTGTTAATCCTGTCTAAATAAATTAAGTTTCATACAGGACACTGAATTCTTGACTCTGAAACCTTTTAAATTACCTTTCAATAAAGGCCTTAAGTTTGCCGAGACCTTCCTTGATTTCGGGCGGATTGATACCCGAATAGGCCATCCGGATATAATAATTGTTTTCGCCTTCCAGGGGCCGACCGAAATGCAGCCGGGTGCAAAACGACACACCGGTTTCGTGCAGCACGGTTCGGCGAAAGAAATGCAGCCGGGTGCAAAACGACACACCGGTTTCGTGCAGCACGGTTCGGCGAAAATCGTCATAATCGGTCAGTCCCGTTTTCTGCATGGCGCCGGTAACATTCGGCCACAGGTAGAACGTGGCATTTGGACGAATGCAGCTTATTCCTTCAATGTCATTTAAAAGATCCACGGTTAAATCGCGCCGCTCTTTCAGTGTTTTAAGAACCTGCCTGGTTTCCGCCTGATTCCCGACCAAACCTTCGATAGCGGCATACTGGACAAAATGGTTTGAACAGGACTCCTCGTTCACATTGAGTTTGATGATGATGTCAATGATTTCTTTGGGCCCGATGGTCGCACCCAGGCGCCAGCCGGTCATGACAAATTTTTTGGAGAACGTGTACAAAATAACGGATCGTTCAGCCATACCCGGCAGGGAAACCAGTGATTTGCTCTGGCCCTCATACCGAATGTCGAAATAGGCTTCGTCAGACAGGACATAGAGGTCGTATTTGAGCACCAGTTCGGCAATCTTTTCAAGTTCGGCTTGCGAGCATTCAGCGCCGGTGGGATTTTGCAGGTCGTTGAGCACCAGCAGCCGCGTGCGAGGCGTAATTTGGCTTTCGAGCATATCCGTGTCGATATCAAAATTATTTTTGCCCTCGATATAACCATAGGGTACCGCCTTGCCCCCGTGGAATTCGATCTGTGATTCGTAAATGGGGTAACCCGGGTTGGGGTAAAGCACCTCATCGCCCGGATTCATCAACGTCAGGAAAAATTTACCGATGGTCGGCTTGCCGCCCGGCTGGATGGCGACATTTTCCATCGAGTATTGGGCTTTGCGCGAAGCGCTGACATCATCCGCCAGGATTTCACGCAGTTGGGGAACACCGGCATTGGCACAATAGTTGGTCTTGCCGTCTTGCATGGCCTTGATGCCGGCCGTTAATACATTGGCCGGGGTTTTCAGGTTCAGGTCTCCCAGGTGAAAAGGATAGACTTTGTTGCCCTGAGCCGCAAAGGCAGTGGCCTCGGCTGAGACGGCAAATGCGGTTTCCGTACCTAAATGAGCGACTCGTTCTGCGATTTTCATGTCTTCTTCCTTCTATTCGATTTAAAGGTGAAATTGAATTCTCAGCTTTAGAAAAGAGTTGGAGAAATCCGGTAAATCCAATCAATCCGAAGTGAACGACCCTAACCATCTGAATTTATCCCATGAAATTTACGAAGTAACAGCGCAGCGTATTTCATTGGGACGATCTCAACCTCCAACCAGCGGAATCCCCAACTCTTTCGCATTGACAATGCTGGGTGCCGCCTTGGGTGATTCTCCTTCCAAAAAAGACAGAATATCCGGTTGGTTCCATGCCGGGTAACCGGACAGTATGCCGGCGACATTGCTGGCCGCCAGGGTGGCCATACCTTCCCGAGTCCAGCGGGTTGCCGAAGCGATGTGGGGGACGATCAGCACATTGTCCAGTTCGACCAGCCCCGGTTTCATTTGCGGTTCATTTTCGAAAACATCCAGACCGGCCCGGAAATT
>CAMYLH010000368.1 GCA_947259065.1 uncultured Desulfobacterales bacterium | reverse complement strand
AGTTATTTGAAACACATTATTTTTGTCAGACTGAAAAACCGGAGCATTTTCAACTGGCAACAGAACTGAAAGAGAATCCAGCAGTGAAGCATTTTTCCCGGCTGGCAAAAGAACTTGGGGTCGTATTGCCCATCAGCTTTTTTGAAAAGAAGAACCAGGCGCATTATAATACGGTCGCCGTTATTGATGCCGACGGTCGTATTCTCGGCAGGTACAGAAAAACCCATATACCCGACGGCCCGGGCTATGAGGAAAAGTTTTATTTTAATCCCGGGAACACAGGGTTTCGTGTCTGGAAAACCCGCTATGCCACTATCGGTATCGGCATTTGCTGGGATCAGTGGTTTCCGGAGGCTGCCCGCAGCATGGTATTGCAGGGCGCGGAAATCCTTTTTTATCCGACCGCCATCGGGTCGGAACCATTAGACCCGCAGAGGGATTCAAAGGAAGCCTGGCAGATCTGTATGCGCGGCCATGCCGCCGCCAATTTTGTTCCGGTTGTGGCCGCCAACCGCATCGGCACAGAAAGCAGCGGGAATTCCAGCGTCACCTTTTACGGCTCTTCCTTTATCGCCGGCAGCACGGGACAGCTTCTGGCGGAAGCCGACCGGTCTTCTGAGACGGTAATTACCGCCGTATTGAACCTGAAAAATATCAAAGCGGATAGAAGTGCATGGGGCTTTTTTCGGGACAGACGCCCGGAAATGTATCGGACATTGATGACCCTTGACGGGGTAGTCGACTGAAAAAGACAAAGCAATCGTAACATTCTGAAATTATTACTATAATTTACCTAATCAACCATTCAACCAGTAAACTATTCAACGAGGTCTGAACTTGTTAATTTCTCAACGGTTACCCTGGCGGCCCACCGCAGAAATATCCGGGTATAATCGGCTCCGGCCAGATACATCCCCAGCAAAAATACCAGGTGTGACAGACCATAGGTAAGCGGGCCGCCGATTGCGACGATTAAGGGTTTATCCAGGTAAATTGACAGCATTCCCAGAGCAGCCACCGCCGGCCAGCCGATAATATAGCTAAAGGCGATGGCCGATATTCCGATCACGACCCGCACAGAGGGTTTTTTTTTAAAGGCGCTTAAATCGGCTTTGTCTTCAATGGCCGAACGAACATATCTGGTTTCAGCGAATTTTTTGATAATATTCATTATATTATAGAAATTCCGAGACCCAGGTTGAATTTTGGCGCTCAACCGTGTAGATATTTTCCCGGAATCAATGCTATCCAGGCCGGACAGAATTCATAATGCCTTCATTTTAAGATGTACTATCTATAAGGAGAAAACGTGCAATGTGCAAGCTCAAAACAAATGCATGCGGGTTTCAGATTTTTGCAGCGATCGCATTTTTCATTTACGGAACGTTATTTTTCAGCTGTGCGCCGGCCGCAGTAATCGGAAAACCCGTTGATTCTGCAAAACTTGCTGATGGAACCTATCAAGGCAGCTACCGGGGTGGTCCCAACAAAGCGGTCGTCGAAGTGGCAATTAAAGATAATTCCATTGTCAATATTAACATCATTGAGCACCAGGCTTGGAAGGGCAAAAAGGTCGAAGAAACTATCGTTGAACGAATCATCGCACGTCAATCGACCCGGGTGGATGCGGTCAGCGGGGCCACCAACAGCAGTAACGTGATTATGAACGCGGTGCAGCTGGCGATTGAAAAAGCGGGGCCTGGTTCTAAAATGGGCCAATAGCGGTAAGACAAAATATTTATAACCACGAAACACACGAAACACACGAAACACACGAAAAAATCAACCTATTTTATTTCGTGTCATTTCGTGTGTTTCGTGGTTTGAATAAAATGGCCGAGGTTAGAATCAACCTCAGAAAGCGTATTAGTAAAACGGTTAACGATGAATGCTAAAATAACTGCTAAAAACTGGGAATTTTTTGATAAAATCTACTGCATCTCATTGGATGATCGGGCGGACAGACGAGCAGAGGCCAAACGTCAATTCGGCAAGATCGGGCTGTTGGAAAGAGTCGAATTTGTGATTGTAAAAAAGCATCCGTATAATATTGAACAGGGAATATATGAATCTCACCTGATCTGTATGGAAAAAGGGATCCGGGCCGGCGCCGACACGATTGTCGTATTCGAAGATGATATCCTGTTTGAACGATTCAGCCCGGCCGATCTTAAAAATTGTATTGACTTTTTGTCGACCGACCGCCATTGGAATGCTTTGTATTTTGGGTGTCTGGTATCGGACAGCAAAAAAACCCAACACCGATCGGTACTGAAAGTAAAATACCGCTGCTTGACCCATGCCTATGTTTTAAGTCGCAAGTTTGCTGAATTGTTGGTTAAAAAATCCTGGCGGGAAATACCCTTTGATGATTGGCTGTGTTCGTTAAATGATGAATTTTATGCGATCTATCCTTCTTTTGCGTTTCAGAGCAATTCGCGTTCGGATAACATCAGGTTTTTACCATTGGACAAATTCAGAAGATTATTTGGCGGGCTGCGATGGTTACAAAAAGGAAACGAGCTCTATCATCGCCGCCGAACGCTGGTCATCCTACTGCACATTGTTATCATCCTGCTGATCCTCATGTTGGCTTTATGAAATCCACCGAAATCCATTGGCACCGATTGATTTTGATACTGCTTATTGTGGTCATTTTATTCGGCATTGGTTTGTATCGAATAGAAATTGATTCGGATATTGTGGCCTCGCTGCCTGAAGGTGATCCGGTAATTTCGGATGCCGTCTATATTTTTAAACATCACCCCCTTCAGGATCAATTGCTCATCGATGTCAGCCTTGAAAACGACGATCTTGAAATTCTACTTGAATGCGGCGAACTGGTCGAAAACAAATTAAACGACAGCGGGTTGTTTAAAAATGTCGGCCTAAAAGATGTTCAAAATCTCATACCTGATTTAATGGCCTATGTTTTAAAAAGCCTGCCGGTCATGTTTACCGCAAAAGAGCTTGAAAAAAAGATCGAGCCATTGCTGGAAGCCGATCAAATTCACCAAAGACTGCAGGCCATTTATTCACAACTGCTGGAAATGGAAGGAATCGGGCAGGCAGAATTCATTTCAAAAGATCCTTTGGCGCTAAAAGATATAATTTTGGCGAGATTATCACACCTGGCGCCATCTCAAAATGCCCGCATAACCAGGGGAAAACTCATATCTGCGGACGGCAGACACCTGCTTGTGATCGCCAATCCCTTCGCCTCCGGAACGGATACGACCTTCGCCCGCAAGGCTGCCGAACTTATCGATAATCTGGCGGATGACCTGAATCGGAAATATTCCGAAGCGGGGCACGCCATTACCCTCACCCCCACAGGAGCATACCGGGCAGCCCTGGATAATGAGCTTATCATCAGACGGGATGTTAAAATTGCTATCCTGCTGTCCACCATCGGCATTGCAATTTTGCTCATATTTGCTTTCCCAAGACCTCTGATGGGGTTGCTGGCCCTATTGCCGGCGATCGCCGGCTCGATTTCGATCATGGTGCTTGGTTTCGGCGGAGCCATCATTTCGATAACTGTCGATCATGGGATAGCTTATCTTCTTTTCCTGGATCGCCCTTATAAGACTCACGGCAGAGAGGCATCCGCAGAGGTCTGGGGAGTAGGGTTGCTGGCCGCTTTGACGACTGTGGGCGCTTTCGGTGCACTTTCCATCAGTGGTTTCCCGGTATTTGAGCAGCTCGGATTGTTCACGGCAATGGGAATTGCATTCTCATTTTTGTTTGTTCATTCTGTTTTCCCGAAGGTTTTTACGGCCATGGCGCCTGCCCGTTCAAGGCGTCTGCCGCTTGAAAATGTTGTCAACAGGCTGGCGCAAACCGGAAAAAAAGGGGCTTATGCGGTCTTGGGAGTTGGGATTGTCATGCTTTTTTTCGCAAAACCCGCATTCAATGTAAGTCTGAGCTCCATGAACACCGTTAGCAAGGAAACTACCGCGGCCGATAATCTGTTTGCCGACGTGTGGGGCAATATTTTTAGCAGGATATATCTCATGTCCGAAGGTCAAAGCGTCAAGGAGCTTCAGAAAAAAGGTGACAGCCTCCTGGCAATGATGGATCCGGACATGCTCTCAGGCGTTCTGTCTTCAGGTTTTGTTCCTTCGATGATGTTTCCGGGGAAAGATCGCAGACAACAAAATTTTGCCAATTGGAAAAAATTTTGGAACCAGAGCAGGGTTAGCCGGTTTAAACGTGTGATGGCAGAGGCATCGATTAAATCGGGTTTTACTGCCGATGCGTTTAAGCCATTTTACAACCTGCTTGACCCGGACTTAAACCCACCGGCAGATATCACGATTCCTGAAAAGTTTTACAGCCTGATGGGTATCACCGAAAGTTTGGACGGATCGAGATGGGTTCAGTTTTCCGGTCTGACTGCCGGCGAGTCTTATCAGGCTGAAAGGTTTTTTGAAAAATATCAATCTGCAGGCAAACTATTTGATCCGACCTTCTTTTCGCAAAAACTCGGCAGGCTTTTATTTAACACATTTACAAAGATGTTGGGGATCATCGGTATCAGCGTTGCCATTCTCCTGTTTTTATTCTTTTTCGACTGGAAATTAACCGTTATCTCGCTGTTGCCGGTTTTCTTCGCCTTAATCAGCACGCTGGGCACCTTGAACCTCATCGGCCACCCGCTGGACATTCCGGGATTGATGCTTGCCATTATTGTCTTGGGTATGGGTATTGATTATTCACTATTTTTTGTCAGATCCTATCAGCGCTATTCGGATGCATCTCATCCGTCTTACGGTCTCATCCGTATGGCGGTTTTCATGGCGTCCGCATCAACGCTCATCGGCTTCGGAGTTTTATGCACGGCCGAGCATTCGCTTTTAAGAAGCGCCGGATTAACGTCCTTGTTTGGAATCGGGTATTCCCTTATCGGCGCTTTTGTCATTCTGCCGCCTGTTTTAAAATACGTATTTCAATCCCGGCAAAAAGATATCAGCCAGGCAGCCAATCTTCATGATCGCATATTAAGTCGATACCGAAACATGGAAGCGTATCCGAGAATATTTGCCAGGCTTAAAATTCGTTTGGATCCCATGTTTTCAGAACTGCCCCGTATTTTTGGATTCTCCCGGCAGCTTCGGACAATTATTGATATCGGCTGCGGTTTCGGCGTGCCGGCCGGCTGGCTGATTGAGAATTTTGTCGAATCGAAAATATATGGTATTGATCTTGACAGCAATCGAGTCAGAATAGCGTCCAGGGCACTCGGACCCAGAGGCGTGATCGTGCACGGCCGGGCACCGGATGTACCACGAATTCCGCACCTGGCCGATGCCGCCGTCATGCTGGACCTGCTGCATTATTTAAAAGATGATGATTTGAGTCTGACCTTACGGCGGTTGGGCGACCGACTTTGCGATAACGGCCGCCTGATCATTCGAGCGGTTATCATGCCGGATGCGCGGCAATCAATCTTCTGGTGGCTGGAGAACCTCAAAAATAAAATGAAAAGAATATCCGCCTATTATCGCTCCTTTGATGAGATTGCAACGATTCTGACGCAGGCCGATTTTACGATTGAGCATACTGAACCGTCAGGACCCAAAGGGGATTTATTTTGGTTTGTCCTGAGGCGCAGGAGCCGGAACCACTAATCCCTTAGGGGGTTTCTTCTGACAACATGTTGTAAAGAAATGGAAGTTTAAGCAAATCACAAATACCATTGATTGAAGATTGAATATTTAAGGTCCGCCTCTCTCCGAGCTGCAGGCTCTGCGAGCCGGAAGCCGGCGGGATCAATTATTAAAAAGATCATAAAAAGGCAGAGCGAAGCCTCCGGCTCGTAGGGGGTTGTAGCGCCTACGCCTCGGAGAGCGACATCCACACATCTTCAATCTTCAATTTTCAATATTAAATTCGCTGCCTGTTAGGGGCCATTTTTTCCGAGCGCGGTCTCGAAAAAAGCTTAGACTTAATGAAGACGGCAAATTTAAATTGACGATTTGTGGAAGGTGCTTAAAATTCAATCATCCAAAATGAATTCGACCAAATCGGCAGATTCAGGGAAATTAACGCTTTCGCCGGCAGAACGGGTCGGCATTGTTTCATTTCTGATCGCGATAACGCTGCTGTTTTTGGATGTGCGGTTATCCGTCATTCCGTTAGCGGGTTTTATCCTGCTCTGTGCAGCTGCCCCTTTTTTTCCCCGCTTCGGTTTTTTTCTGCCCATTATCAGCCGGGGTGTATCAAACCAAAAAGCGGTCGCCCTTACCTTTGATGATGGCCCTGATCCATTAGTAACTCCGCAGGTGCTGCAGCTGCTGCTAAAGCACCAGGTAAAAGCAACGTTTTTTGTTACCGGAAAGAAAGCAGTTGAACACCCGGGACTGATAAAAGAAATCTTGCGGCACGGTCATTCTATCGGCAATCATTCATACATCCACGATAACCTGCTGATGTTCCGGAGAACTAAAACCATTGCCAAAGAAATAGCGTCCGCTCAAAATGTGCTGAGCGATTTTGGAATCGTACCGCTGGCCTTTCGTCCGCCGGTAGGTATCACAGGCCCCAGACTCAGGCCGGCTTTGAAGAATTCAGGTATGTATATTGTCAATTTTAGCTGTCGCGCCTATGATGGCGGTAACCGCTGGATAGAGAACATTTCAAAAAAAATATTAAAGCGCATCCGGCCGGGAGACATCGTTGTACTGCACGATGTCAGACCGCATAAGCAATCTCTTCTTGCCTACTGGCTAAATGAAATGGATCTCATTGTGTCTGGCTTAACGGAAAAAGGACTCGCGGTTTTGCCGCTGGCCGAGATTATTGGCAGGCCGGTGATGATAATGAAGACCGGCGACTCTACGGAAGAAAGGTGACGTGTTCACATGCGGATCGTACTGGTACACCCAACCGGATCGAACTGGGTACCCGGCAAGACGGATATTACCGCAACTGCCAACCGGATGGCGCCGTTGGGCCTCTTATCCATTGCCGCCTGGCTCGATCAGAAAGGACATGACGTATTTGTCCATGACTGTTTAGGACCGCAGGTGCCAAATACCAATGCGGCCCATGCCGAAATCATCCTGGGATATAAACCGGACCTGGTGGGATTTTCCGCAACAACTTCCGGTTTTTTAGACGGCTACGAGCTGGCCGAACGGATTAAAACCGTTAGACCGGAAATTCAAACCGTCTTTGGCGGCGTGCATATATCGTCTATGGGTGCGATCCTACTAAAAGACTTTGAACATATCGATTTTCTATGCCCGGGTGAAGGGGAAGTTACCCTGGCGGAATTGGCGTCAGGCATGCAACCCGCACAGATTCAGGGCCTGATATGGAGAAATGGCGACCGACCGGTTTCCAATCCGTCA
>CAMYLH010000367.1 GCA_947259065.1 uncultured Desulfobacterales bacterium | reverse complement strand
GGTTTCATTGCTCTAATACCTAACCCGGACGAGCCGGAATTGAAAATCGAAGATTGAAGATTTCTGGCCGTAAACCTTGAAGCCGAAGGTCTCATCGGGAAAATACTTGCTAGGTCGAATATCGGCCGCACGAGCATGTCCCTCCATACCTTCAATCCGTGAAATGCGAGATGCAACTGCCCCAATTTTCCGATTTGCTTCGGTAGTAAGCCTCTGGTAGGTGAGCGTTTTAATAAATTTGCCGACGCTCAAGCCGCCGGCATGGTTCAGCTCTCGATCAATGAGCCGTGATCACCCGGTAACGGTAGAACCTTTTCAATTCTGACCGGCAGAGCCGGTGGCTTATGAAGGGAGTTAGACGGCCTCGAGATATGCCTCAATCTCCTGATCGACATCCACCGGAAGTATTGTTTCCTCCCGTTCTTCTACTATCTGATTGAATTTTTCTTGCGCGATTTGCAGTAGATTACGAGCGCCACTTTTTTCCCAATCCTCAAACGAGTTCCAGTCCGAAATTTCCGGCATATATAGCGAACGACAGTTCTGCAACGTGCTGGGGTGCTGCAGATAATCACCGCCGGGGCCCAATGCGATCATGATGTCGAGACAATTTTCCACTGCAATCTGGTCGATTCCGGCGGAAAAATGTCGCAAGCGGTCCAGCAGTTCATCGTCCAAAATCCATTTTTCATAACTGGTTGTGGTGATGGAGTCCAGAACTCCTAAACATTCGTTGATCACATGCACACCCGCCATGGTGTAGAGGGTCAGGTTTTGCATCGTTTCAGCACCGGCCTGGAAGTCAATCCGCTTCGCATCCGTTAGACCTGCCATGGTGCGTGACGGAAGGCCATAGAATTCGCGGGCCATCTGGATTCCGGCTATATTGACCAGAGCGCTCTGGGGTGATCCGGTGACCGCATAGAAATTTTTCATGTTCACCATAAAGGTGCCGGCGGAGTAAACCACGGGTGTGCCGGGATTGATCATCTGGGCACAGGTAATGGCTGCCAGGTTCTCGGCATTGGACATATGCTACCATCGTCTCACAGGTCAGCGGTTCGAAGCAGAGGGGACTGGCAGGATTGACCCCATAGGCAATCGCGACGCGGTCGTCGAGATAACCCCGTTGACCGAATGCGATTTCGATGATATCGAAAACTTGCCGAGCCTCCTCGGAAGTTGCCGCCTGACCGATCAACGGTTTGTTGCTGTGGCGCATCAGATGATGTACCAGTCTTGCCGGTTTGGACAACGCGGAAAGGTCGCAGGGTTCCACCGGAATGGCACCCACCAGGTTGACATTACGGCTGTTTTCACAAAGCTTGGCGATATTATCGAAATCGGAAAGCGTTGCCGGCCGTCTGCGGCCTTCAAGGTTCTGGATGAAGAGCGTTCCGTTTCCCGGCGCCACAACCGTGGTTTCCTGATTTGCGCCAATCCGTACTCCGGCAACATTGTTTCGTCCGACCATAGTGAAGCTTTTCGGTGACAGCGTCAGCGCTTCGGATACCAGTGCCTCTGAGAGATAAACGCGGTTGCCATCGACCTTTTGCCCTTTCCGCGCAAAACGACAGTTAATTGTCTGATTGTCGAAGATCACACCGGCCCTGGCAAGCAGTTGTAAGCTTTGCTCGTGGATGGATTGCATCGTATCTTTGTCCACGACTCTGAGCAAAAAAGCTTCCGGCACCATAGTTAGACACCTCGGAAATTATAAAACTCTTTGTAAACTGACCCTTAGCTGGCTTTATCTGACAACATGTTGTAAGGAACGTGTATAAATAATCAGCGTGCTTGCTGCCCTAAAGGGGCCTCTTTTTCCGAGCGTAGTATCGGAAAAAGCTTAGGTCGATTCTATAACAACATCCTTCAATTTGTAGTGTTTTCAAATCTGTCTTCAGGTACGGTTCGAAAGGCAGGCCTCAAACATAGCCACAATGTTTTCCGGGGGAACCTGTTCTTGAATATTGTGCACCGTTGAGAGAACATACCCGCCGCCCTTGCCCAATGTTTTGATGATAAAATGAACATATTCGCCGACCTCGGTTGGCGTCTTGAAAGGCAGAACACCCTGTGTATCGATCCCGCCCCAAAACGCCAGTCGATCTCCGAAATCAGCTTTGAGTTTAGCTGGATCCATGTTGTCGGCCGACACCTGAACCGGATTCAGGGCATCAATACCCGTATCAATCATGTCGGGTATCATCGGGGCGACACTACCACAGCTGTGAAGCAGGACCCTGGCCTCACTCAATTCTTTTACTGTGGCAACCATCCGTTGATTCACCGGTTTAACCAAATCGGTGAAATGTTGCGGCCTGAACATGGGTGCCTGTTGCATGCCATAATCGTCACCCCAAAAAACAACGTCCACCAAATGCCCCACCTCTTGTAATGCATTGCGAGCGATGCGAATCCAAATCTGTCCCAATTTGTCTAGCAGGGCTTTAGCAAAATCGGGGTGAAGGGTCATGTCCAATAAAAACTCCATGAAACCTCTGACAAACTGAGCGCGCGTGACAATACCGATGCCTAAATCGAGGATCACGGCATAATCCGTGTGGTTATGGAGGTTTTCCGCCTGAGTCTTCAAACCCCGGTAAAGTCCTGGATTGTCAGGTTCGGGCCAGTCATAAGCTTCTATTAGAGCTTGATCAGGCTCAGTATTGTAAAAGGGTCCGTCCACATTCAGATAGTGGCCACCTATCTCTTTGCTCCAGGTGGTACCCCAGTTATCGATCATCTGGTGTGTGGATAACACCCTGGCTTTACCCTCATCGTAGTTCCCCAGTTTAAGGGGACGGGTATCCACGTCGAAGCGTTCAAGAATAGTTTCGGCCGGCATCACCAGCTGCTGACGCTTCCAACCGATAGTGGTTGGGTGCGTTTCACCCAGATGGTGCTTCAGTTTTTCATAGGTTAAGGGTACAATCGTGGTCGCAAGGGTGCCGCCGAAGTCAATGGGGGTGCGATCGGTTTCTTGATGGTCAACCGCTGCCAATACGCGCGCTCTATGGGTCATTCGGGCGGCCATCATTTTCTCCTATAACAAAGGCTACAAATTTTTAGCTTGAAATCAGCAATTTCTCAAACGCTAATACACAATTGTTACTATTAAAGTAATAGATATACTATAATAGCGCCAATAGCATCCTTATTTTAAGTTTGTCAAGATCTTTTTCCAAATGGATGTAATCGGGAATAGAAACGCTCAGAATTTAGAGAATGGCAGGCGATAATCGAATCGTATCAATCTGTTTTTTGGTTTTAAGACTTACAAGAATGACCTTAACAAAAGCACTAGAAAAATGACACTTAGAAAACGGGGGATTCAAATTTAAATATCAACAGATGTAACCGTTTCCGATAGTTCACTTGCTAATTTTGTGAGAATTCCTGGAAAGTTTCGTATAATAGAATCCAGCGAATATTCCGAGGTCGGGAAATCAAGACTGACGGCACCAACGATGCTTTTTTCACGAAAGTTCATCAGCGGTGCGCCAATGCAAATAAGCCCCTCGACATACTCCTCATTATTAATTGAGTAACCACGAACACGAGTTAATTCAATATCTTTTAGTATTTCTTCCTTATCAACCAGGGTATTCGGTGTTAGTTTCTGTATTTGGATCTTCTCTAAAATTTCAGATAATTCAGCTCGATCAAATTTGGCCAGAATTGCCTTTCCCATGGCACGGGCATGGAGCTCAGCCATGATCACAGGAAGACGAAAGTAAATAAGATTCGGCATTTCTCGCCGATACAGCGATATTAGACTGTGTCCATGCAATAATGCGGAGTCGATAGATATCTTTCGTTCGAAAAAAGTCTTATCAATAATGGGTTTAACACTCTGCAATATATCGAATCCATGAAAAAAATGATGTCCAAGCACAAAGGCTCGCGGGCCTAATCTCAGCGATTTGTTGTTTACGTTTTTTCTCAAGTAGCCCATATGTACCAGTGTATTCACCAAGCGGTATGTTGATGTCTTATTAATTCCCGTCAATCGAGATATTTCTGATAGGCCTCGGTGTTGATGGTCGCGATCGAAAAGATCTAATATTATCAGTCCCTTTTCAAGTGTTTTGGAATAATATTGTTTATTTTTGATAGTCATTAGAGTTTACCTGCTATATTTACAATCATTTTCTATTATAATAACGATTTCACTATATTCGCAACTGTATTTTTAAAATAAAAGTTTTTCCCATATGCCGGTATTTACCTCTCGAGACGGAAGAATCAAAATGACTTTTATAATACCCCATCTTTTTATTGACTCCGTTACCGTCATTTTTTATAAAACTTTTTCAGACGATCTATTTTACGACCACGCTTCAATCTGATTCTCTGCCGATTTTACGATTAAATTATTTACAGGGATGAAAGGAGATTAAAAGCGATAAAATCTGTCAATGCTGAACAATTATCAGTAAACGAACCCAAGGTTGCTTTAATATAATTCAAATTTCCCAAAACATCTTGGTCTTAATACTTGGTTCGGGAGAATCTGAAAGGACTGCCATGTGGACACTAAATCTCATTGAAGAAAAGAAACTATTAAAATTAAAAATTTCTGATAGGCTTAATCTGGACGAATTATCAGATATTTTGAAAGCAATCTATATCGAAAATGATGGAAAGAATGCTTTTTACAATAGATTTGTTGACATGACTGATCTTAAAGTTATTGAAATAGATTTTGATACATTTTCTTCACATATCAGTAAATATAGAAGACTAATTAAACCTGATTCTAGACCTATTAAAATTTCATTATTTATTTCGCAAAAATATTTGAAGGGATTTTCCTATCTCTACAAATCCATGCTTAGTGATGATCTGTTTCAAATAGAAATTTTAGAATCCCTTGATGAATGTGCTGAATAT
>CAMYLH010000366.1 GCA_947259065.1 uncultured Desulfobacterales bacterium | reverse complement strand
AATCTAATGGTATTTATCCAGAAACGCCATTGCGGCTTAATTGGGATACCCTATACCTAACCGATATCATTTATTTTATTAAAATATATAACGCCCTCTCATCTTTATGGTCTCAAAATTTAAGGTTGTCTAAATCTAACGCCGGAGCATGAATAACTATTAAACTTTTTAATAGTGCTATTAAATCATTTACTAGGATCTTTTAAAGGATGGTTTATGAAGGGAGTTGGCGAATAAGCCGGTTTTTACTTCTTTTATAGGGTCGCATCTTTGCAGATGATCGGAAAAGGAAGTGTGCTGTCGGGATAATCCAGAATGTCGGTAACCTTCAGATGTGATTTGTTTTTATGGAGGGTCAAATCGAAAGGTTGGAAATCCCGTTTCCAAGCTTGGTGGAAATTTCAAAGGAGATTAAGAAGGATTTTAGACACAACAGATGGCACGATCAATGTCTTTCTTCAAAACATTGGACCTGGTAGGTCAAAACTTCCAATTCGGAGCTCTTCCAGGCATCGGAGGGTAACCCTGCTTTTAGGCACAGATGGGTTAAAAAATTCTCAGGTTGCGCTAACTGCTCCCAAACCTGAGGTAAAAAGGTGGCGCTGGTATGGCCCTTGCGGATAATGACACCGTCCACATTGACGCGAAGCTTTGTGATCAGATCTTGCCAATCGCGATACTCCAGGGGTAGGGGCTCAGTCAAAATACTCACCTCAATCTCGGTCCGGTCCAATTCAGCGGCAGATAGAGATGAAAAGCGGGGATCATGGAAGGCCGCATTGACAGCATTGCGCTTGACCCCGTCTAAGACGGATTCAGTGGATGTCAGATTGCCGATACACCCCCGTAATTGTCCTTGGATTTTAAGTGTGACAAACGTACCGCAATGTGCCTGGAAGCTTTCGTCCACTAAATCTTTGGCCAGCATTTCCGATTCGGTATCGGGTGATTTGTCGGTCAGTTTATTCATAATGGTTCTGCGGGCCAATTTAACCAACCATTGCCCCTGATTTTCAGTGAAGCGTGTATTCGAATCGATTTTCTCCATAGTTAGATCTCCAAAATAAGCAATGGCGGCATACTCAACCAAATGTTGCACCGAGAGCCAAAATGAGAGGTAAGATTGGTTTGGGAGCCAGCTTCATGGGGCAGCACCTTTATATGGCGATTAAACCCAACCCGGCTAAACCGGAAATCTGAATTTCGAAGTTTAACTATTGTGTCCAACGCTGTCAAACAAAATGCTAAGAAGAAAAATGCCGGCGGTACGAATCGGAATCGGATAGGGCTATTGGGTCTCTTCGATAATTGTTTCCTCATTGGGCATATCACAGTCGATGACTGGTTCCCCGAAGAGCGGTGCCCATTCAGTTCTATACATATTATGAAACACCACATTGAACATAAAAGTCAAAATGTCATAGGAAGACATTTTAAGCTCCGGTTGTGACAATAATTTTTGCACATAGACATGTTGTCCAAATAGAGCCTTAAGATCCGCCAGTTTGTGCAGGAAGGTAATTGCATCGTTTCTGGGCGTAGAAGGATTTTCCGAGTTTTTCGCTTTGATTTCCAGATCGGCTTTAAACTGACAGGTTTTGGCATATGACGATCTCAACAGAAGATCACGGATATGGCCTTTTTCAAAAACATTCTGTGAATCGACACATTTTTTAATAGCTTTGACGATCGATTTTTTCTCTTTAATCAGAGTTTTGCCGAACATGTATTTGACGTTTTCCGTAAGATCCACGACTACAGTTTTTAATGATCTTTCCGACTCAGTTATTTTTACCTGAAACTCAGAGACGGCACTATGCCAGAATATCCGGCTGGCTTCTTCATAATCATCGGTTGTATATCCTTCCGGTTTATTGGTGTTGACCATCAGATCGCGGATTTCACTGAACAACCTGGCGGTTTGGTCAAATAGGAGATCACCCGTAATCACTTTGTAAATCATTATCAGAGATGCATGCCAGTCCTGAAGATGCAGAATTTTACCCAGTTTTTTATATTTATAGATTAACACATCGTTTTTGATAAAGTGAGACGGGGTTGCATAAAAAGGAGTTCCTCCCAGCATGGGTTGTTTGATTTTTTTGTATTTACATTTTTCAAAATCAACGGCCGTTTCGACGTCAATGATACCGATGGAAAATTCTTTCGCGGATTTCAAAAAAAGGGGGTATCTTGTGGGATCTCCGGCCACAAACAAATTGTCAGGTTTGAGGTCTCTCATGGACACCTTTTTCTCTCTAAACCATGCCAAACTATCAAGCAAATTGGTTACGACAGCCTCCATCTGAGGTTTGTTTTGTTCAAAAAACGATGTGTAAATATAGTCTTTTATTATTTTGCGGTATACTTCTATAACTTTTGAATTATCCTGTATGGACTTCTTTAAGAATTGATTCAGTTCTACTATAAATTTATTGGGAAGGCCTTCAGTGTCCGCTGTCACTGGATTGGCTGTTAAATGTGAATAGAACCAGGATTGAATCTGATAAATCGGTACCGAAGTCTTGACTCCGGCCTTCTCCAGCAACTGACGGATGTTTACTTCATTGCGATTTAAAATATCGCGGATTTCAACAATGGCATCATTTTCAGTTCCGTAGCGACCTTTAAATTTTGCGGGTTCCAAGATAATATAGCCATTTTCGATAATTTCCCTGGCAATCAGATTTTTTATGTCGTGCAGTTCATCGAGGATGTGGCTCAAAAAGTAGTATCTTGATAAATCCATCATATATACGAAGGTGTTATTAATTTTCAAATATTTTTGATACTCCGTCGATTTGCGTAACCAATTGATGTATCTTTCTTCAAGGCGTTCCGGCGGGATATCTTCGCTGTAAGGAAAGCTGTGAATCATACTCAGGATCACGGACACTTTCGGAATAATGCACTCCTTTGGGACAAGTTTGTTGACAATATTCACTTCCTTTTTAATGCTGTCGATGTATTCTTCAAAGTCATCGATACGCCTTGCCGGGATTTTTAAGACCAGGTGAACATCGTAAATCACATAGTAACATTTACTTTTGCTGCCACTTTCTTCTCCCAAGGGCCCTATGGTCATGCGTCGCTTGGCCCAATCTTCCATGTGCTTTACCCGCAGTTCATAAATGTGATTGGGACCGGTGGTTTTGGACATCAGTGGCACAAATTCAGCAGGGGCATCCGGGTCTGCTCCGATTTGATATTTAAACAAATTTAAGAAGAAACGAACGATATCGAGCCGGGTTGGGATCTCATTTTTTGGTTCCTGGGTACATTCACTATATTTTTGCTTTGAAATGCCCTTTGGGGCTGGTTTGACAATACGCCTTAAGCACACCATGAGCAGGAGAAAAAATAACAGTGGCAGCAAGGTCAGAGGATGGGACAAATTGAGTTCAAAGGGGATATGATTCCTTTCAAGCAGTGGATTTATCTCTTTTTCCAGGCGTTTCAAATTATCATTTATGATTCCCTTGATCCCCAGGAATACATGCCGAATATTCCTTTTGCCATATGTTTTTATTTCGCCTCTATCAAGAAAGTCGATTTGACCGTCAATTTCATAGAATAGAGAGTCTCCTGATAACCAGGTTTGATCAACTGTTTTGATAGTATTGTCATTTAAAACAATGATTTGTTTGTCGGTAAGAAAAACAAATAAAGCCGCTCCGATAACCATTATTACGCTGAATAGCACGACTGCTTGAAAAAAATTGCGCATAAGAAAAGATCCCTTGGCGGAGGGGTGGATTTATTTCGTCAATTCTCCTCCGGAGTAATATAAATCGGCTAATAATACGGGAACTTTAGTGCAGGTTTCCTAAACCGAGCGGTTCCGGATTGGGCCTGCGACGAGCCGTTCGAT
>CAMYLH010000365.1 GCA_947259065.1 uncultured Desulfobacterales bacterium | reverse complement strand
CGCACAATGTTCGCCACAAAATGGACTGCCGAACGCCTGGTGGCAATCTCTGCCCAACACTTCCTGCCGGCTGTAACCGGTAATATGTTCGGCCTCCGTATTGAAAAAAAAGATGCGCCGGTGCATGTCATGAGCGATGATGCCTTCTTTGAGATTATCCAGGATGTTTTCCAGGTTATCCTGGTGACACACTAAATTTTCGAGTGAGAAATCCGACATGATGGGCCACTTCAGTGATTCTCTAACACTTTGTATTTTATTGTTACTTTCTATTTTCAGCAGAATGTAAATCCAAGATCGTTTTTTTAGTACAATTGGTTATCAAAGTCAAACCGCCAAGTGTTAAAGCTCATACGGCATTCTCCGGTTCAATTTAATGCCGTTTAAGTCCATGGCGACATCATAGACTAAAACTTCAAGCCCCATTTTGACGGCACGCCGCAAACCCTGGCCGTATTCGGAATCGATATGATCGGCCGGTTTGAAAATTTTGGCGTCCATTCTTTGAATAAAATAAAACATCACGCCGCGGCATCCGGAATTCACCAGGGTTTGAAGCTCGGCGATATGTTTGAGCCCCCGGGCTGTGACGGCATCGGGAAACAATGCTACGCTGTTGTCCACCAAGGTGCAATTTTTTATCTCGACATAACAGGGCTCCCGGTCAGCACCGTTCAACACCAGGTCGATACGGGAGTGGTCACTGATTTTGACCTCGCGCTCAACAGTTTTATAGCCGTTTAATTCCGGCACCGCCCCGGCTTTAACGGACGCAAATACCAGTCGATTGGGGACCAGGGTGTTCACGCCAACCAGGGAGGTCTGCATGTCGATCAGTTCCCAGGTATATTTAAACTTTCTTTTGGGATTGTCGTGAAGGGATAAGTACACCCGACGTCCCGGTTCACTGCAGCCTTTCATGCTGCCCGTATTGGGGCAGTGGGCGGTGATAATTTTGCCGTCATCTAATTTCACGTCGGCCAGAAAACGCTTGTATCGTTTTAACAGTATTCCAGAAATCAACTCCGGCCAGGACAACCCCTTGAATCTACTTGAATCTTTTTTATCGCTCATAAAGGTATGTTTCTTCAATAAAATCCGCCAGCCGCTCAACGTCTTCCAGATCAAATACGGGAACGTTCAAATTAAGGTTAATATCGCTGACCACAGCAACCAGATGGCTGTCGGATTTAAGGACCACATCGGTGTGTCGAGCTGCCCGGACAACTTCAATTTTGGGTTTAGCTTCTCTTTTATATCCTTCGGTAATCACAAGATCCATGTCATCAAAAAATTTTTGTAGGCCATCCAGAGTGCCCTGATCATCGTTTTTGACCATGGCAATTTTTCCCGCTGAGGCAATGATGACTGTTTCCGCACCGGCATCCCTGTGGCGCCAACTATCCTTGCCGGTTTTATCGAAATCAAAAATATGATGGGAATGCTTGATTGTACCAATCTTGTATCCCCGGTGCTTAAGCAGGGGTATCAGTTTTTCAATGAGCGTTGTTTTTCCGGACTGTGATCGACCTACGATGCAAATAATCTGCGGCATAGCGAAATTCCTGCATTACTTTTGTGATACCTTTTGAATCGCTTGAAATAAGCGTCTCCCGACTTTACGAGCCGTAACTGTATCGAAATCTCGGTTCACCTCTTCCCTAAAAATCACCCAACGAACGTATAAAGCTCAAGAGGGGAAACTATGCTGCAAAAAGGATATTGTCAAGCGCAGTCTTGATTTTGGAAGATGTCGTATTTTCCGATAACCGGAATAATGGATCAGCAAATATGGTGAACCGCTATTCGGTTACCGTCATCAAAAAAATTTTGATGGTGAGTTTAAAGGCCCCCATTGCGAAGGTTCGTTTGATGATTATGATAGCTTTCAGCTGTAGATAAATTTACCGGAATTTCGGCGTTTCGCCCTCAATCGACAATCAGCCATTTGCCGTACCGATTGAGATGCTCAAATGAGAGGGTTTCATGGCAGCTTTGCTGGAAGTTAAAAACCTGTTCAAAAAATATCAAGACATCCCGGCGGTCGACGGTGTCAGTTTTACCGTCGAACAAGGCGTCTGCTTTGGTTTGTTGGGACCTAACGGCGCCGGCAAAACAACAACCATCGAAGTGATAGAAGACGTCATTGCGCCCACGACCGGCGAAATTTTCTATAAAGGAAAACCCCGTAAGGCTTCGTTTAAAGATGAAGTCGGTATCCAATTTCAAACGACTTCGTTGTTGTCTCTTTTAACCGTGCGCGAAACATTGGAAACTTTCCAAAATCTTTATCGTAAAACAGCAACCATTGACGATCTGGTGGAGGTGTGCCGCCTGACAAAATTTCAAAATCAATATAATGACCAGATTTCCGGAGGCCAGCGCCAACGCTTTTTGCTGGCCCTGGCGCTGATCAATCAACCCGACCTGTTGATTCTAGACGAACCTTCCACCGGCCTGGATCCACAGGCCCGACACAATTTATGGAAGCTTGTCCGCAAAATCAAAAAGGAGGGCAAAACGATCATTTTGACCACCCATTACATGGAAGAAGCACAGCATCTATGTGATGAAATTGCCATCATGGATTACGGCAAGATTATCGCCCGGGGTACACCGGATAAGCTGATCAAGCAACACAGCCCGGAAATGACCGTCGTTCTCCCCAGAGAGCGCGTTGATCTTTCACCGGATGAATTGCGCCTGCCATATCGCAATGTGAAGGACAGCATTGAAATAAAAACGCAAGACGTTAATTCCTGCCTCAACCATCTCCTGTCTCGCAATATTGATTTAACGGACCTCACGGTTCGTTCACCAAGCCTCGAGACTGTTTTTCTCAATTTAACCGGACGCCATCTGCGAGATTAACTATGAGCTTTAAGCGACTCTGGACCATCTTTAAAACAAGGAATTATGAATTTTTTCGAGATCGTGCCGCATTCGGCTGGAATTTTTTATTCCCGTTTCTGATCGTTGCGGGATTCGGCATTATCTTTGGCGGTAAAACCTATACCGAATACAAAGTCGGCCTGTTTCCCCAGGAACAGGTAGCCATTACGGCCGAAAACAGCAACATCCCCGAGGGACTTCGCAAGATACGGTTTTTAAAATTTATTGGCTATGCGACCTTGGCGGAAGGCTTAGAAAAGCTAAAACATCATGAGATAGACTTCTTATTAAAAGTCGGAGATTCTCCGTATGAATACTATGTTAGTGAAGCGTCACCCAAGGGTTATGTTCTCGAACACATATTCAAAGCCAGTTTAATTCCTCCGGACATCGAAATAAAAGCAGAAAAGAAAAAAATACAGGGCAGCGCCATCCGTTACATTGACTGGCTGTTTCCAGGCATTCTGGCAATGAACATGATGTTTAGCGCCCTCTGGGGGGTCGGCTATGTGGTTGTAAGGTATCGGAAAAACGGGGTGTTAAAGCGTTTAAAGGTAACCCCCCTAACCGCCTTTGAATACTTAACGGCCCAGGCGCTATCGCGCATATTCCTGCTCATGTTCACCCTCGTGATTGTTTGGATCGGATGTGATTTGATTTTTTCATTCACGGTGTTGGGATCGTACCTGGATCTATTTTTAATTTTCTTTCTAGGCAGTTTGAGTCTGACGGCATTGGGGCTGGTGCTGGCATCCAGAGGGACCAGTGAAGAATTTACCACCGGCATTTTGAATTTTATTTCCTGGCCCATGATGTTTTTATCCGGCGTCTGGTTTTCTCTGGAGGGTGCGCCACCGTGGCTCAATGGCGTCGCCCGGATTTTTCCACTCACGCACCTGCTCAATGCTGCACGCAAAATCATGCATGACGGTGCAACCTTATTGGATGTCCTCAATGCTGCACGCAAAATCATGCATGACGGTGCAACCTTATTGGATGTCAGCCTGGAAATCGTCATTCTTTCCTTGATGACGCTGGCATTTTTGACAATCGGGGCCGTTATGTTCTCCTGGAATAAGTAAAGAAATCACGTTTGGGGAGCGAGGCTTATTTTACAGCTTTAAAAAGGTCTTGAGATCAAACACTGCCGATAACTATCCCTGAATCATTGGGGCTCTCCACGGCGATCCGACGTATATCTTTTACGCCGGCGGCCGTCAACATATCGAAGATCTGATCTTCTGAGTAGGATTGACCTGAATCCGTACCTAAAAGCATATTTAAGGAAAACAGCGCCGGGAACAAGGGTCCGTCCATGCTGTTATTCAGGATAAAATCATGGATGATGATAATGCCTCCGGGCTCCAATGCACCAAATGCCTTTTGGATAATCATCCGGCAATCGTCGGGCCCTTCACCATGAAGAATGTGTGACAGCCAGATCGCATCATAGCGGCCTTTGATGGGATCCTTCAAATAATTTCCATCTGCAAATTGGATCCTGTCCGTTAATTTAAACTGCTTTATCGTCTTTTCTGCAAATGGCCGCGTCGTCGGCAGGTCGTAAACTGTTGCTTTCAGTTGAGGATTGCTCAGACAAAAGTGGATCGCGTAGGTTCCGGGGCCGCCGCCCAAATCAAGAAGCTGGCGACTGGAGGATCGATCTATCAGCGGAACAAGTTTCGGCGCCAGCCCCATGGCCAGGTTGAACATCCCCATCAAAAAGCTTTCACGCCACTCATCATTGCTAAATGAAGCCCGGGTTCTGACAGGGTGTCCGGACAATACCGCCTGGTCCAATTGCGACCATGATTCCAGCAAATGGTGAT
>CAMYLH010000364.1 GCA_947259065.1 uncultured Desulfobacterales bacterium | reverse complement strand
ACATAAACAAGAAACTTGTGTTCACTATAATGAACTTTAAGGAATTGTTTCCCTCTTTCTTGTTGAGCCCTAAGGAATGAGTAAAGCAAACTAAATCAGGGGCTCTTGATTAGGTGGCACTTCGCAGGATGGTTATAGGGAGTCAGCCGATATATTTACGAAAATTTCTTCCTTTTCTCAGAATATATTTTCGTTTTGTTTTAGGCGCCTTTTTAAAAAATACCTTTCCGTTTATAACTTGACATTCGATTTTCCCTTCCCTTTCGAGCTGATCTAATTCATTAAGAATAGGATGGTAGTTGCCATCAAAGCGTTTCAGGGACAAGTGATTTGCCAAATGTTGCAGTGAAATCGATTTGTCAGTTTTGCTGATCCGATCGAGTATTGTTTTTTTCAAAACCGGGTTGGTTTTCAAGGATGATATAAATTCCTCTGTTTTTAAGCCGGTTGTGGAGTTATCTTTCTTAATTGATAGATAAGCCTTCATTTTCAACCATACATGCCTTTCTAAACCTTTCAGAAATATTGAAACCATCCCGGCTTTCTGATCAACATCGTCTTGTTTCGGAATATCTGAGTGTTTAGCAAGATTTGGATCGGATATACCGGTGATGGGATGATTTTGCGTTAAATTTGCCTCGGGTGATAGCTGCCCTAAATTTTGTTCAATTTCATCCAATTCACGTTCAACCGCAATTAATTCTCTTTCGCTTCGGCTTAATCTAATAAGTATGTAACATACTGATATAAATAATAATAGAAAAAAAATGAGCATAGAAATAAGAATATTTGGATGCAAGCCTGCAGATTCGGCTAAACGTGAAAAAAAATTGATGGGTGCTGATAGAATCATGTCAAACTAGTAAAATGTGTTAGAAACTAAACGTTAAAAGCCAATTTAAGTATTAAATTGAGGTCTTTTTGGCGATTTAGAGTGAAACCTCAATTCAATTATCGACTGATTTGAGCAAAAACTTTAACTCCGGCGGATCAACCTTCAATCTCCTTAATTCCCTTGCTTACCTTTACAATCGGCATGGGACATGCCGGGCCTTTTAAATCCAGTATTTTTACGGCATTGGTTTCATCACTCATTTTATTTTCCCTTTCTTTAATTCTCGTGCAAAACGACATTCAAAATAACAGCTTTGCCACTAAGTCACGAAGACACGAAGGGATGATATGTATTTTAAATCATTAGATCTATTATGGGTCAGGAGCCAATAAATTTCACTGTAATCTTAGCGCCTTGGTGTCTTTGTGGCTGAACAAATAACATCAAAGTTTTTTTTAAATAAACTGGTCGCGCTTCAGCGTTCAAGGTTCCCAGTTAAAGTGCCCTCACTCGTCCCTTACAATTGTATGACGCGTCAATTATGAAATTTCAGGCAATCCCGCCCTATTTCCCATACATACTGGCAGCACACTCATTTTTACCCAGATCCATGATTTCCTGTTCTTCGCCGTCGACCTCCAGAATACCGGCATTGACCTTGCGGATTTCCCCATACACATCAGGCTGTTTGCGCATATTGTCTTTAATAAATCGAACGAAATCATTTTCATCCTCGATTCCGTATATACCCGCATTTTTTGATCTGATGCTTCCCATAGTATCGGCAAATATCTTTCCCGAATTTGCTTCTCTCCAATCCAGGTAGTGACCCGGTAAGATAACTAGATCGTCATTCATATCGGCGATTTTAGTCCTGAGTGTATTAAACAGTAATCTGGACCAGTCATCTGCCTTACCGCCCAAATCGGGACGACCGATGGACAAAATGAAGACCGTATCCCCGGTAACCAGATATTTATTGTCAATGAGATAGGAAGTACTTCCCGGTGTATGGCCCGGTGTGTGAATGGCTTTAATTTCCGGGCCTCCTTTCGAAAACTGAAAAATCTCCTGGTCATTGACAGGCTTGTATTCAAAAACGGCATCTTTAAAATCATTCTGATGACCGATAATCTGAGCACCTGTATCGGAATGAATGAGATTGCTGCCGGATATATAATCCGCCTGCAGATGGGTTTCAAAGGTCTTGATGATCCTGGCGCCATGCTCATCGGCAAAATCTTGGTAAAACTGTGTGTTTCTGGACGGATCGAACACAACCATTTCATTTTCATAAACCAATCCGTAACTGCAGGAGGCCTTGCCCGGTCGAATAAATTGATACAGCGCATAGCCGTTTTGCGATGCAACCAATTTAGGCGACAACATGTTGCCCCAGCTTTTAATCCCCTTTTCGAGAATTTTGACGTCCTTCCATCCATTATTCAGCAGAATTTCAGCGACATATTTGGCCGACCCCTCTTTGGCGCAAACAATGCGGATGCGCTCTTCTTTGGGAACCTGAAATTGGGCAACCGCTTCTTCTTCTTTCTCGATAAATTCAATATACGGAATATTGATCATCTTCGAAAGATGAGGACCTTCCACTTTAAATCGTCCAAATTCCTCATTGTTGCGCACATCCAGCAATGTAAAATCGTGTCCTTCCTGGGTAACCCAGTCGAACAACTCTTCTGCCCTGTAAGACTGTACTTCCATGGTGTTCCTCCTTTATCTAATTCTCTATTTTCCTTTGAACTCCGGCTTTCGCTTTTCAAGAAAGGCCTTTTGCCCCTCTTTCAAATCTTCACTGAGAAATGAAGCCCGGGTGATTGATTCAGCTTCTTTGAGGTTGTTTTTATCAAACTGCGCAGCCCGAAACAATAGATTTAAACTCCGCTTGGTTCCTTTCAGAGCCAAGGGCGCGTTGGCAGCTATTTCTTCAGCCATCCGACAGGTAAACGATTCCAGTTTGTCCCCGGGTAACAGATAATCTACCAGGCCGAGCTCTTTTAACCGGATGCCTTCGTACGCACGCCCGGTAAAAAAGATTTCCTTGGTGCTTTTAAGGCCGATAACCTGGATGAATCGCTGCAAACCGCTCCAGGGATATACCAGGCCGAGTTTGGCCGGCGGCATCCCGATACGGATATTATCAGCACCGATACGGATGTCACAACAGACCGCCAGCTCGCATCCAGCGCCGAATGCGACGCCGTTGATCACGGCAATCACCGGAAACGGATAGTTGACAATGGCTTTAAAAAGCGACTCAACCGAGTTTAATCTTTTCAGCTTTTCATGGGGGTCATCGCTACGACGGGTGGGTAAGGAACCGATGTCATATCCCGAGCAAAAGGATTTATCGCCGGCGCCCCGAATGACTAGGGTACGGATGGTGTCATCCGCAGATAGTTCTCCAAGTGTCTGCAATAGAATTTTGACGAGTCCGGGAGAAAGGGAATTTTTTTTCTCAGGCCGATTCAAGGTCAGGGTCGCCATATTGCTTTTTCTATGAACCCGCAGCAACCTGTTTTGCACGAGGATCTCCTTTTTCTGATAAAACTTACCATATTGGGCAATTCAGTACATAGCAACAGAAAAATATATGGCTAGCCGGCGTTTTCAGGGACATTGACCATGGATATACCTGATGCAATCCGGTGAACGGAGGTAAATTGAGTGAGCCTGTAATTGCATGCCAATTCGATATTTTCTCAATTGACAGCATCCATTACAGTTAATATTGTGAATATGGGAGCTAAGGTACCTCCTTCCTATATTTATTTTTTTGAATTTAATCATCCAGTTTGTCCGGATCTGTCAATGGTGTTTGATAATGGGGTGATCACGATGAAATTATTGTTTTCTGTTATCGCCGGCTCATTGATAACAATGACGGGGCTAAGTCCTGCATTCGGATTTGTTTTACCCCGGATAAACCCCGATAAGGGATCACCTTATGGTTTTGGGTACCATTACGACTACGATAACGCCGGATCAAGCTGGGATCATAAAAGGGTCTATCGACACCCTGGACACCGGCCTCATTATAGCAGAT
>CAMYLH010000363.1:4801-7896 GCA_947259065.1 uncultured Desulfobacterales bacterium | reverse complement strand
ACCATGATAAACAAGGAAAAAAAGCCGGTCATTGTGGCGGGAGACTTTAACGTCTTTTGGGGTGACCGGGAATTGCAATTGTTTCTGGCGGCCACCGGGCTGAAAAATGCCAACGGCAATGGACAGCCCTCCCACCCCAGCCGGGCGCCGCGCCGACAACTGGACTACATCTTTCACAGTCCTGAAATAAAAATCAGCGATTTTCAAATCCCCCAGGTTAAATTCTCCGATCATACGCCCCTGATTTGTGAGTTTGAAATTGAGCCACGGGTGCCAGCCCGGCCATCACAAATTTTAGGAAATTCTGTGGTTAATTAATCCTATGACGTCAACCTTCGTATAAAACGGCCAAAATGGTGGCTTTACCGCTTTTTGACGCGATGTGATGCGGAGTGGTGGACAGGTAATAGACGCTGTCGCCGGGTTCCAGTTCAAAATTGTCCTCACCAATCCCCATCTCAACCACACCATCCAGAACGAAAATAAATTCTTCCCCCTCATGCACCGAAACCTCCCTTTCGGGGTCTTCTTCAAGCTGAACGATCAGCGCCTCCATGTGACGGCCTTTGACATCGGGGGCAAGGCTTTTATAAAGATAAACCTGTTTTTGTCCTTTATGGGAGGTGGAACGGGATATGGTGCGGCGTTCATTTTTTCGGGTAATCGAATAGAGTTTATCACCCACCCCCGAAACCAGCCTTCCAAAAGCGCTGTCCAGGGCTTTGGACAATTTGATCACGGTGCCAAGCTGGGGTTGGGCCTCATTTTTCTCCAAGCTCGACAAAAATTGCACGTCAAACCCGGTCAACTTTGAGAGTTCTTCCAGGGACAGACCTTTTTCTTGCCGTATTTTTCGAATCCGCTGACCGATGTCTTCCAAGCCTTTCGAGGGTTCCACCTTAATATCACCGGTTAGCCCCTCGAAAAAATCAACATTCAGGATATGCTTGCGACTTTTTTCTTCCATGTTATCTCCTTGCGATTCTAATCAATATTTTTTTTATAATCATTTAGGCCCTAATATCTATTCTTTCCGGTTTATCCGGATTGGGTTACAGGCATCTGGCACCTACATGCCGCGCAATAACAATCCGCTGAACCTCGGAAGTTCCTTCTCCAATATCAAGCAGTTTCTGGTCTCGGTAAAAACGCTCCACATCATATTCTTTCATCAGACCGTACCCCCCATGGAGCTGAACGGCATGATTGGCACACCGATACATTAGTTCGGAACAATACAGTTTGCCCATGGCGGCTTCCTTGGAAAAGGGCAGATCGCTGTCCCGCAACCAGCAGGCTTTATATAGTAAAAGACGGGCGCATTCGATTTCCATGGCCATGTCGGCCAACTTAAACGCGTTGGCCTGGAAGGTTGCGATGGGCCTGCCGAACTGTTCACGTTCGTTGGTGTATCTGATTGCCATGTCAAAGCACCCCTGGGCCCCTCCCAGGCCCATGGCTCCAATGGACAAACGCCCGCCATCCAGGGTCTGCATCATCTGATGAAATCCGTGTCCTAGGTTTTCTTTGGGAACCCGGCAATCTTCAAAATAAAGCTCACTGGTATTGGATGATCGCCACATCATTTTATCATGCATCACTTTAGCAGTGTATCCGGCAGTCCCCGCTTCGACGATAATGCAGGAAAGCTCGGGGCGGCCATCATCGAGGGCTCCGGTGCGGGCCATGACCGTCACTCCCGTCGTGATATCCGTGGAGGCATTGGTGATAAAAATCTTACTCCCGTTGATGACCCATTCATCACCGTCCAATACTGCGGTGGTAGCACTGTTGGCTGCATCCGAGCCGGCATTGGCTTCGGTTAAACCAAACCCCCAGAGGGCTTCACCGCTGCAGAGTTTCGGTAGATACTTTTTCTTTTGGTCTTCATTGCCGAAATAATAAAGCGGCCCGATACCCAATGAATTTTCCGCCGCCACGGTGGCTGCATGGGAGCCGTCGACCCGGGCGATTTCTTCCACGGCAATAATATAGGACAGATAATCCATGGCTTGGCCGCCGTATTTCTCGGAAACAAAGACCCCGAAAAGACCGAGCTCTGCCATTTTTTGCATGGTTTCATAGGAAAATTCCTCTTTTTCATCCAATTCCCGGGCCATCGGCTTGATCTCTTTTTCAGCAAAACTGCGCACCGAATCCCGTAAAATTTCATGATCCGTAGAAAGGCTAAAATCCATACTCACTCCTTAGGCTTTTGTTGTTTTTGAAAAATATTTGACGAAATGTGTATGCCTGTCATAATAGGGCTTTTTATAAGTAGATGGTCCCGTATTGTCAATCTTAAACTGCCGGAGCCAATATGCCGGAATTGCCCGAAGTTCAAACCATCGTCAATGATCTGAACGCCGCAAATTTAATCGGAATCACCATCAGCGCCGCCCGCGTATTCTGGCCGCGCACCGTCGCAGAGCCTTCACCGAGGGTTTTTTGCCGGCGGATAAAAGGTCAACAATTTAAAGTCATTCGGCGACGGGGAAAATACCTGGTTTTCGAAGTTGCCGACGGTCATACGATGCTGCTGCATCTTCGAATGTCCGGTCGCCTTCATCTGGTTTCAGCAGATATCCCCCGCAACAAACATGAGCACGTCATTTTCAGTTTTGTAGACGGCAGACAGTTGCGTTTTCATGATACACGAAAATTCGGTCGTTTACACCTGCTAAAGGATCCCAAACGGATTTTAGATCGTCTGGGACCCGAACCCCTGGCATCCGGATTCAGCGCGAAAATCCTGGCCGAATGTTTTAAAGACCGCAAACGGTTACTAAAGCCGTTGCTGCTGGACCAAACGCTAATCGCCGGGCTCGGCAATATTTATGCAGATGAAGCCCTGTGGGAGGCAAAGCTGCATCCTTGCCGTCTGGCCGCCTCCCTCTCGACACCGGAAATCAAGGTCCTGCATCGCACCATCCGCCGGGTTTTAAAAAGGGGCCTGAAAAACCTCGGCACAACCCTGGGAACCGGTAAAGGCAACTTTTATTCGGTTGCCAGTCGCCGGGGCCGCAACAAAGATTTATTGAAGGTATTTCGTCGCACGGATCTACCCTGCCCCCGCTGCAATTCCTTGATCGAAA
>CAMYLH010000363.1:0-4668 GCA_947259065.1 uncultured Desulfobacterales bacterium | reverse complement strand
GATATAGGCGCAAAAAGCACAAAAATAAAATTTAATAGTTTGTAAATTCAATTTTGGTCATTGAGTTTTGAAATTTGAGATTTATTTGTTATTTGGTAATTGGGATTTGAGATTTAAATCCATATGCAACTAACCATAACCATTGAGATCTGCTGAACGCATCTAAATAAAAAGGGTTTTTAAACATGCAGCAACGACGTTTGAAGAAAAGACCGCCGGCTTTGGCCCCCGACGAGTCCCGGGTCACTGTTGCCGCAGAATACTGGCATCAGTTACAGGAAAAAGACATTAACTCCTTATGCAATGTAACGCTTTTTGAACCGATTTCGCCCGGCAGGGTGCTTTTTCACTTTCTGCGGGAAGATGTCATGGTGGACATGGAGAACCGTTGTTTGAAGCGATCAGGTGAAACCGGCTGGAAAACCACAGAGGACCCGCTACTTGAGCTGGTCACGGTCATGTACCTGATAAATGTCAAAGATATGCATCCCATCGGCCGGGATATTGTCGGTGTCAAAGATCTTAAGGAAGGCCACTTTTTCCAGGGCCCTCATGCGCTTAAAACAGATTCACTGCTAAAACGCTATGGCAGTGATTTAAAAGGCTTCAGACAGTCGGCCGAATACCTGCAGGGCGAACCCCGGGACATGGCCGATGCCGCATACAGGCTGTCGCCGTTTCCCCGGATTCATTTATACTATCTGCTCTGGGAAGGAGATGAAGAATTTGAACCTCGCCTGACGGTGCTATTTGACCGATCGATTGAAAATGTATTGGCTGCCGATGCCATCTGGGCGCTTGTCAACCGGGTCTGCACGGCGCTGCTTGAAGGACCGGTAATAAAAGACACATCATCCTGAATCCTTAAATGGTAAATTCGGTTCGGTCCATGGATCTTCCTTGTATCGCTGAACCTCTTGACAAATACCTATTAGCCAACTATATTAGCTAATCATAAACCGTTTTTTGATTATATGAGGTTAATATGGATACGCTTCAGGTAAATATTCATGAGGCTAAAACCCAGTTGTCTAAGTTGATCCAGGCTGCTGTCAACGGAAAGCAAGTCATCATTGCCCGAGGCAACAAACCCATTGTCCGTCTGGAGGTGTTGCCGGAAGCCCGAAGCCATAGAATAATCGGCAACGCAAAAGGACTGATCTTATCCATGACCGATGACTTCGATGAACCCCTCAATGATTTCAAGGACTACATGGAATGAAGGTACTGCTGGACACCCATGCTTTTCTCTGGTTGATTAGCGGCGACAATCGTCTCAGCGAAACCGCCAAAAAAACCTTTTTGGACTCGGGCAACATCTTGTTTTTCAGTGCGGCCAGTTTATGGGAAATCTGCATAAAAATGAGCCTGGGAAAGCTTTCCCTAAATAGGGGCTGGTTAAAAACGATTCAAGATGAAATGCATCTCAACACCATCCAGTGGCTCTCTATTGAAATGCCGCACTGTGTTGAATTGACGACCTTGCCTTTTCATCACCGGGATCCTTTTGACCGAATGCTGGTAGCTCAGGCCATGGTCGACGATATGCAGCTGTTGAGCCGGGACAACCGTCTTTCATCATACGAAATTAAACGCATCTGGTAAGGACGCTGAAAATTGGGATCTGTATTTTTCGCAGTGCCGGACACCTGAACAGCGCCTGTCCGCCCTGGTCGCAATACGCGGAGATGTTATGAAAGTTGAACAGGCTCGTTTGCAGAACAAAAGAATACGCTGAAGGTTTTGTTGATGCGTTAGTTAAGTTCGCGGCATAGTGGATTGATTGTTTGCGCCTGAAATATACAGCTGGGTCAACCATTTAACGGCGGGACTTACCGAAATCATGAACCCAGAAAAGCCGTCTAAGCCATTTCCGTATCCCAAGCTACCGAATTCACTGTGTGAACCGGCTTATTCCCCTGATAATATTCGATTAATTGCGACACCACCCCCTCACTCATGTTGTTCATGCCTTCAAAAGTGAAAGCGGCCGTGTGGGGGGTTAACACCACGTTGTCCAATTCCAGCAAGGCTGAACCTGTCGGCGGTTCATTCTCAAATACATCAAGGCCGGCACCGGCGATCACCTTGTTTTTTAAAGCCTGATAAAGATCGGCTTCATTGACGATACCGCCGCGCGCGGCGTTGATTAGAATCGCCGAGGGCTTCATGAGCCCCAGGGTCTTTTCATAAATCATCCCTTTGGTTTCCGGAATCAAGGGCACATGAATGCTGATGATATCGGAAGCCTTGAGCAATTCCGCTATTTCCAGTTGCTCGATGCCCTGTTCATCAGCAAATTCCGTCGGCCAGAAAGGATCATAGGCCACGACCTTCATCTGAAAACCTTTGGCCCGCAATGCCACACACCGGCCAATCGCTCCCAGGCCGATGAGGCCGAGGGTTTTTTGCCAGATCTCAAGTCCCATGATTTTGGTATGCTCCCAGCGGTTTTCACGCAGGCTCCGGTCGCAGTAAATTATTTTCCGCGCCACATTTAGAATCAAAGCAAAGGTGTGATCGGCAACAGCCTGGTTGTTGGCTCCCGGAGTGTGAAAAACAACCGCATTGTGACGGGTGGCGGCAGCAATATCCACAGTATCCAGCCCGGCACCCATCTTGGCAATGGCTTTTACCCGCGGAGCCATGTCCAGCAACCCCTCATTTACCACCAGATCATTGCCGCAGAGGATCGCATCTACCCGGTTTAAGGCCTCGACAAATTTGGGATCCTGTACACCCGAACCCCGCATATCAAGCAGGTCCATCCCTGAGTTTTTCAACTGTTCCATCGGTGTGTCGTCAAAGGCACAAAACGGTCTGGATTCGATAAGAACGGTAAATTTCTCCATTTTTTATATGATCTCCTCTATATTTAGCCACAGACCCACACAGAAATACACAGACGGTTTTTTCCTCAAAGAAATTGTCCATGCGCGTCTGTGGCTAATTATTCTTAATCAACTGCTAAAACCGTTCCAAGATTCCCAACCCGAATAAACCGGAATTGAAGATTGAAGATTGAAGATTTGTTGTATCGCTTTCCGAGGCGTAGGCGCTAAATCCCCTACGAGCCCGCTTCCAGCCCGTAGGCTTCATAGGCTTACAGGCCGGAGGGGCGGCTTCGCTCTGTCTTTTATTCAATCTGGCGATGGCATAAATCATGCGTAAACATGATGTGATTTCAATAAATAGGTACTAAATCCTATTATTCCAATTTTGTATCGGTGTGATCCGTTTTCATCCGTGTCCCAATAAGAGCGCTGAATTCAGTCGAAATCAAAAACCCCCGTATAATTCTCCGGCGTAATTTTGAGCATCTCATCTTTTACCGTCCGCGACACATCCAGGGACTCAATAAATTCGGCCATGGTTTTCTGATCGACGGCGGCGTGGGTGCGGGTCAGCGCTTTCAGCGCTTCGTAGGGCTTGGGATAGCCCTCGCGCCGCAAAATCGTTTGAATGGCTTCGGCAATTACCGCCCAGTTTTTTTGCAGATCTGCACGGATCACATCTGCGTTTAAAATCAATTTGCTGATTCCTTTTAGCAGGGACTTTAATCCGATGAGCGTATGGGCGATGGGAACGCCGATATTGCGCGTCACCGTAGAGTCGGTCAAATCCCGCTGTAATCTTGAAATCGGCAATTTGCCCGCAAGATGCTCAAAGATGGCGTTGGCCACCCCCAGGTTGCCCTCCGAGTTTTCAAAATCGATTGGATTGACTTTATGCGGCATAACGGATGAACCAACTTCTCCTTTTTTTATTTTCTGTTTGAAGTAATCCATCGAGATATAGGGTCCAGATATCTCGATCTAGATCGATCAGGATGGTGTTGAGCCGCTTCAGGTTATCGCAAAAGGCCGCCAGATTATCATAATGCTCGATCTGGGTGGTCACTTGCGAACGGGAAAGACCCAGCACATTGTTCACCAGATCGTCGGCGAACGCCGGCCAATCGACATCCGGATAGGCAACAACATGGGCGTTGAAATTACCGGTGGCACCGCCGAATTTGGCTGAAAAGGGGATGGCAATTAACTGGTTTTTTTGGACAGTCAGGCGCTCGACAAACACATAGATTTCCTTACCCAGACTGGTTGGGGATGCCGGCTGGCCATGAGTACGGGCCAGCATGGAGACCTCTTTCCATTCAACGGCTTTTGTCCGCAGTTCGTCGATGACCTTATCGAAATGGGGTGTCAACACCTCCTTGCAGGCCTGTTTTAATAAATAGGGGACGGCGGTATTGTTGATGTCCTGGGATGTCAGACCGAAATGGATAAATTCTTTAAAATTCTGCAGGCCCAGGTCATCAAACTTTTCCTTTAAAAAATACTCCACTGCCTTGACATCATGATTGGTGATTTTCTCGATTTCCTTGACCTGGTGCGCATCTTCCGTGGAAAAATTCTTTTGGATGGCCCTGAGCGCTTTGTAGGTCTTTGGGTCGAAATTTTTCAGTTGCGGCAAAGGCAGTTCGCACAAGGCGATAAAATACTCCACCTCCACCAGAATGCGGTATCTGATCAGCGCCTTTTCTGAAAAATATTCCGCCAGTTTTTCAGTGGCACGCCGATAGCGGCCGTCCACCGGTGAAAGGGCTTCTAATGATGAGAATTCCATGATTTTGGCCGTCCTAATTAAATATTGAGCGTTTCAGGCAAG
>CAMYLH010000362.1 GCA_947259065.1 uncultured Desulfobacterales bacterium | reverse complement strand
TATGACTATAATTTACCTAATCAACCATTCAACCAGTAAACTATTCAACGAGGTCTTTAAAAAGGAATAATGTCTCCTATGCCTGCTGCAGAATCAATGCGGTTCGGGTGGGCAGATAAAGACTGAGATGATGCATTCGGCGGTTTGCTACGATATCAAATGACGTTACGTGTTCTTGGCCCGTAACCAATCGCCCGTGACCGCCGTATTTCGGAGAATCACTGTCCAGGATCATTTTATACTTTCCCGACGGGGCTTCAAGGCGGTAGTCCGAATATGAATTAAGCGGGTGGAAATTGAAGGCAAACAAAAGACCGGATCTTTTAAAAATAATTACCTTGTTGTCGGAATGCTCATGCAAAAGATGGGGTGCAGAATTGTCAAGAAGTTGAAATTTCTTGGTCAGAGCGATCATGTCGCGATCAAAGCGGGCCAGAAACTGATATTTCAAATTGGGATCATCCACCAGATGCCATTGGCGTCTGGCATATTTACAGGACCAGTCGTTGCCCTCGCGCGGAAAGTCGATCCACTCCGGGTGACCGAACTCATTGCCCATAAAGTTCAAATAGCCGGCCCCGGCGGTGGCCAGGGTGATCAAGCGGATCATTTTGTGCAATGCCATGCCCCGATCCACCCGGATATTCTCATCCCCGATACCCATGTGGTCATACATGTCCTCGGCGATTAAGCGAAAGATGATGGACTTATCTCCCACTAGAGCCTGGTCGTGGGATTCGGCATAGCTGATGGTATTCTCGTCGGCACGCCGGTTGGTCAACTCATGCCACAAATGTCCCATGGGCCAGTTTTCATCGGAAACTTCTTTGATGAGCTTGATCCAGTTGTCCGGAACCCCCATGGCAAACCGATAGTCAAAACCGTAGCCGCCGTTTTCCAATGATGCGGCCAGGCCCGGCATACCGCTGACATCTTCGGCGATGGTACCCGCGTCGGGTCGCAGGGTATGAATCAGCTTATTGGCCAGAGCCAGATATGCCAGTGCATCTTCATCCACGCTGTCTGAAAAATAATCGTCGTAAGTCGTAAAGGCTTTGTTCATTCCGTGATGCAAATAGAGCATGCTGGTGATGCCGTCGAAGCGAAAACCGTCTAAATGATATTCGTCCAGCCAGAAACGGCAGTTTGACAATAAAAAATGAAGCACCTGGTGTCTGCCATAGTCAAAACAACGGGAGTCCCAGAGATTATGACGGCCGCGCGGCCCACCATGAAAGTATTGATGCAAGGTGCCGTCGAAACGGCTGAGACCTTCAGTTTCATTGGATACGGCATGGGAATGGATAATGTCCATGAGAACCGCCAGACCGGCTGAATGGGCTTCGTCAATCAGGGCTTTGAAATCGTCCGGAGTGCCAAAGCGGGATGAGACGGCAAAGAAATTAGACACCTGATAGCCGAAGGAACCGTAATACGGATGTTCCTGAATCGCCATGAACTGGATAGTGTCATAACCTGATTCTGCAATTCTGGGGAGAATATTAGCGCTGAACTCCTGGAATGATCCGATTTTTTCTTCTTCCTGGGCCATGCCGATGTGGGCCTCATAAACCAACGGTGCTTCAGCCGGCCGGCGAAAATTACTGCATTGCCATTGATAAGAAGCAGCGGGATGCCACACTTGAGCATTAAAAATTAAGGTCGTTGGATCCTGTACGACACGCCGGGCATAGGCGGGAATGCGATCTCCTTCACCGCCGGGCCACTGGATACGAAGTCGATAGAGATCTTGATGCTTGAATGTATCGGAGGACAGACGGATCTCCCAGATCCCGTTGTCAAGTCGCTTGAGAGAAAAAGCCTCTTTTTCCTGCCAGTCGGTCATGTCGCCAATTAAAAATATCTTGTCGGCGTTTGGCGCCCATTCCCGAAAAACCCATTGATTGTTCTGAAAATGAAGGCCGAAATATTCATGGCCGGAGGCAAAATCGGCCAGGGATATTTTACCGCCGGTCAGACGGTTTTCGGTATCGATAATTTTCCGTAAGCGCCGCTGAATTATTTTTTCGTAAGGGTTTAAATAGGGATCTATGGCCAAGAGGCGATCCAGGGCTTTTTGAATCTGATCGTTTGATGATAGAACAGGTTTATGAGTTGATCCAGTCATATTTGCCTCCGGCGCTTCCGGGTTAGGTCCTTAATTGTGCATTTTATGGCAAAACATTTTCGCTACCAAGACACAAAAATGAAATTTAACCAAAGGTTTCCCTTTGTGTCTTAGTGCCTTTGTGGCCAATATTTCCGGTTAATCCGGATTAAGATGGACGCTTTTGAACAGGATCAGCGCTGCAAGCGTCCGGCAAATTTTCAGCGATCAGCGGTCTCTGCAGCATCTTTTCATACAGCTTAATGTACTGGCGTGCCGTATTGGCATGGGTGAAGGTGAGCAAACTTTCCTTCATAATGCGTTCGATCTGCTTGGCCTTTATCTTTTGCGGCAGATCGTAAAATGCCATGGCCTGCTCGACGGCCCAGAACAAACCATCGGCATTATAGGTTTCAAACAAAAAGCCGTTTCCTGTGTTTTTGCTCACATCCAGATGAGTGATCGTGTCGTGGATACCGCCGGTATCGTGGGCCACCGGAAGCGTGCCGTAGAGGGGGGCAATCATTTGCGGCAGGCCGCAAGGTTCGAATCTTGACGGCATCAGTATAAAATCTGCAGCAGCGTAAGCCAGATGTTCCAGTTCGTTACTAAAATCGTATATGGCCACCCGCTTTTGAAACTTGTGATAATTGACGATGTCTCTAAAAGTCATCTGATAATCGCCATTGGCCACAAAGACGATCTGCAGGTTCCGGTTCCAGTATTTGGAGATGACGTTGTAAAAAATGTCGGCCAGCAGCTGGCACCCTTTTTGAATCGGGTCCAGCCGCGAAGGCCAGAAAAATATCGGGGCGCGGTCATCCTGAATTAATCCCAGCTTCTTTTGTAAATAACGCTTGTTTTCTTTTTTCCCGGCAACAAAATTTTTTGGCCCGAATTTTCGTGCTAAATCCTTATCCCTGGCCGGATTGAAAGAGGGATCCGGCGCATTCAGGATTCCTGCGGCACATTCGGCCCGAACTTTGTTGGCCAATTCCTGCCGAACACAGTCCTTCATAAAATCATGCCGGCCGTCGACAATTTCCTGCAGAAACGTCGGGCTGACGACATTCGTAAAATGAGCGGCGAAAATACCGCTGGTAAGCAGGTCCACCGGGTTGGAATCCCGGGTTTGTTCATAGCCGGTGGCCATGTTTTCGTAATAAATATGCTGCCAGAAATCGGCCGCATCGATGCCCCTGTCTTCGATTTCCGCCAGGGTCGTTTTAACGGTGTGGACATTGTGAATGGTAAAAAGGCAGGGAATGCCGAGTTTTCTGGCCATGGCCGGTATCAGACCGGTCATCCAATCGTTGCAGTGGATCAGGTCCGGCTGGACCCGGGGGACGATATTATTGATGACTTCGCGCTGAAACGCCAGGGAAAGCTTAACGTTTTCATCCCCGTAAAAAGAGTAAACCCGGTTGATATAATAAAATGCACGATCTTCGGCCAGATGGATGCGGTCATCCGGCATTTTACGCTGAATCCGGTTGGTTTCTTTTTTCAGCACCGGTGCCAACTTGTCGCTGAAAAGGGCGCGGTAATCCGGCATGGCAACGTGGACGTCGGCCCCCTGTTCAAACAGCGCACTGATCAAAGCAGCGGAGACATCGGCAAGACCGCCTGCTTTGGCGGTATAAAAAGAGGCCAGGCCTCCCATGCGGTCTGGTAGATAAGTGACTTCCGGTGTTACGATGAGGACCCTGGGATTGCAGGCTGGGTTGTTCATAATATTTTTCCTATGTTTATTTATGACGGATTCTATTCTGCAGGCATTAGGCCTTTATCGGGCTCTA
>CAMYLH010000361.1 GCA_947259065.1 uncultured Desulfobacterales bacterium | reverse complement strand
GCCACAGGCAATTACCATCGCGCCCTGGCTTTCCGACTCGGGACCGCCGGTTTCGAGGTAAAGCTGGTATCTTCAGTCGCCTTGGCACGCACCCGTGAAGCCTTGAACAACAGCTGGGACAAAAACGATCCAAAAGACGCGCAGGTCATCCTGCACATGATGCAGATCGGGAACGAACAGTTCTACCACGACCCATTACTCTGCGGCACGAATGATCTTCAGGAGCTGTCCAAAACACATGACATCGTCTCGCGCTCGAAGACTGAGCTTTGGCACCGGATCCTGACCCATTATCTGCCGCTGTATTGGCCCGAGGCAGAACGCTTTCACCGCAGTTCACGCAGCGACTGGTTCTTTGCCTTCCTCGAACGCTATCCTTCGCCGCACTTTATCTCAGCCATGGATCAAGAGGCATTTATTGCCGACGCATGGGAGGTTGTTGGCCGCAAAGTCTCAAAAGAGCGTTTGCTTGCAGATATTTACCAGACCGCAAGATCATCTGTGGGCCTGCCTATTGCACCGGATTCCGACGCGGCCAGGATGTTCCGTCTGGTCTTGACCGAAGGACGCAGTCTGATCGCGCAACGCAATCAGATTGAAGATCGTGCCGTTGAACTCCTCAAGAACAACACCGACTATGAGTTGCTGACATCCGTCCCGGGGATCGGGCCGATCAATGCGCTAACCATCCTGGCCGAGGCGGGCGATCTGCGCCGCTTTCAACATCATCGCCAGTTTCTGAAGTTCTGCGGGATGGACCTCGCGACGATCCAATCCGGCACATTCCGAGGCCAAACCAAGCTGTCCAAATACGGCAATGCCAGATTGCGTCGCACGCTCTGGATGGCTGGTCAGGTCGCCATCATGCAAAAGACCAACAGCTTTCGCGATAAGTTCGAGCGCTACATCGCCAAGGATCGGCAAAATACCCATTTGCGCCGCAAGGCGTATACCGCAATCGCCGCAAAGATGGCCCGCACCGTGCACGGGATCATCAAACGTGGCGAACCCTATCGTCCTTTCTTTGAGGGATGATCGACAGCAGAAGGACCTTTCTCTGTAAGGGCCGTGGAGGCGAGCTTTCGACCTCGTAGATAATGTTCAGGCCTTCTGTGTTAGCGACCCGAAGATCTCGTCTTAAGGACGGTGAGAGCCGCAAAAGCGTACTCTGTGTTTGTTATGGGAGAGACACGTTGTTGACCAAAATGCCGAACTGACACACATTCAAACGTGCTGGAACACTCCAGCATGACAATGACCTGATGCCAAATCAGCCAATCATTCCGCACATAGGACGTTATCTGATCGGATATACTCTGGAGTGCCATGCCTCAGGAGCAGCGGATAAAGTGCTTCCAAGACATCGTCGGCTCCCATCCTGGTGCGTACCGTCACTGCCAAAGCCTGCCGCGTGAACTCATCCAGAACCGTCAGCATCTTATAGCTGCGGCCATTGCTGAGTTTGTCGTGCACGAAGTCGGTCGCCCACACGTGATTTGGATGCGTGGGCTTCAACCGGATGATCGAGCTATCCTTGTGATAGAGCCGTTTGCGCTTCTTGTGGCGCTGCGGGAGTTGCAAGCCCTCCTCGCGCCAAAGCCGTTCAACTTTCTTGTGATTGACCTTCCAGCCTTCGACGTGAAGCAACTCTGTGATCTTGCGGTAGCCATATCGACCGTATTGCTTCGCCAGCCGGATCAGAGCCAACCGAAGCGCATCATCATCTCTCGGTACTAGTCGGTATTGCAGGGAGCTCCGCGCCAGCCCGATCACCCGGCACGTCCGTCGCTTAGACGTTGCGAACTTCTGGCGTGTATGAAGGACGGCCTGACGGAGCTCCTCGGTGGTCAGGCCCTGGGCTTTAGGTGGTTCAGGCTTTCCTTGAGAATGAGCTTGTCCAGTTCGAGCTCCGCGACGATCTTCTTCAGCCGGGCGTTCTCTTTCTCCAGGCTCTTCATCTCAGACAACTGCGACCGTCCCATCCCACCGAACCGCTTCCGCCAGTTGTAGTATGTCGCATCGCTGATCCCGACACCGCGGCATGCCGATGCCACATCATCGCCCGCCGTCAGCTTCAGCTCGATCTCACGCAGCAGCTTCAAGATGTCTTCGTCTGAGTGCCTTTTCCGTGCCATCCCATGTCCCCCTCTCACGGCCAGTGTAGTGGCACAGTTCTAGGGCGCTAAGACAGGGTCACAAAAGACGGAAGCACGCAGGAAAAAGTCTATGACGTTGCATGGTCGGATGGTCGTAGCGCAGAAGCGGACGGCAAACTGACACCTGTCGGGAACACCGTTGATGTTGGGAATGCGACCTATTCCAATTCAATTGGCGCAACGTTTCTGCAAACAGTCTGGACCGATCCGAATTTCGACGCAGGCACAAAGGCATTTTACTATGTTCGCGTGATCGAAATTCCGACACCGCGCTGGACGACATATGACAGTGTGTTCTTTGGTATTGAGATCCCAGAAGGCATTCCAGAGACTCAACAGGAACGTGCGTACACGTCCCCCATCTGGTACTCTCCGTCAGGCTGACAGCGGCGGGAAAGCCCGTCGAATTCATGTCCGCTTCGGGCTCAGAGCAGACTTGCGGCGGCGCGGCGAGGCAAGGTTGGACTGCGCGCCAAAAGCGGCCGTTCCTGAACCACAGAAACTTCAACGCTTTAAGCGATGTGAGCCATTTCTCGGACATTCGGTTGTTTGAAGCGGTCCTTAGACCAAAGGGTCCGGAACGTCTGCACTGAGCCCAAAGCGGAAGTGCTCGGACGCCATTGCTCGCAGATGCAGCAAGTAAGTTGACTGTTGTGGTCAGCCGCGTTGTAGCAAGAAAAAATGGACTTTCGTTGTGGGCGCAGCGAAGACCGAAGAGCCCATGATCGAGTTGCGGGACAAACCCGCAGTCCGCGCACACGTCTGTCATCGACGTAGTCTAGGCTCTGCTACTTTGCAGCCAAACTCGCCAAATATGCATTCAAGGCTGTGGAAAGACCTGACATCCGATGCCATACGAAGTCACCGGTTGGCATCCCCACTCCGGCAGCGAACGTCCCATCAAAAAAAGAGTACGATACGAGATGATTGGGCAGAGAACCCAAGCAAATACTCGCACCTAAAGAACAAAAGCTGTATGGGCGCGAACCAAGGCCAGCTCAAATGAACCTATAGCGCCGAAATACGGCTTTCAAAGAGATACGCCTCTAGCGCGCTTTCGACCAACGCTGCAACCGACCGGCTATTCTCCGGTATCTTGACATCAACACGCAATCCCCGCGTCCCTCCCGCAAAGACGCTTATGTCAGCGTCAAGCAAATCAAACTCTTCGCGCAAGAGTTTGGACACCACCATCTTGGCCGCATTACAACGCAGGCTGGGTTTGAAAATCTTGCCGACCGAGGTCAGGGGAATTTCATTGATGATCTCGATGACCCTAGGCCACGCTGGGCGTTCATCGATTGTGGCTTCCGCATGTGCTTTGAGGTCATCGAGGTCGGCATCCGCTCCTTGCTGAAGTTGCACATAGCAGATCGGCAATTCGCCAGCATAGGCATCTGGCATCCCCACTGCCGCTGCGAGCGCGACGGCAGGATGCGTGCTCATTGCGTTTTCGATCATCACCGGATCAATGTTATGGCCACTGCGAATGATCAGGTCCTTGGAGCGCCCCGCGACGTATAGGCAGCCCCTAGCATCTTTGTACCCCAGGTCGCCCGAGTTCAGGACCCCGTTCGAATATACGCCTTCATTATTTGCCGGATTGCGATAGCCCGGTGAAACGTGCTCGCCTTCGATGGCAATGACGCCGATCTCCCCAACGTCGCAGACGGCCCCAAGGGTGCCATCGCCGCCCAGTTTTCGAACTTCCGTTGTCGTATAGGGCAAGGGCCAGCCCACGGATCCGGCGTTGCCCG
>CAMYLH010000360.1 GCA_947259065.1 uncultured Desulfobacterales bacterium | reverse complement strand
CTGCTCTTCCTTACTTACCGAAAAATAGAGCTTAACCAGGATGGTCTTGCCATTATCATCAAGGAAATTCTGCTCGTAGCTAATCACCTTTTTTAAAAATCGTTTGTATTGGTTCTGAGTACAAAACCCCATCACCGGTTCCACCAGGGCACGGTTGTACCAGCTTCTGTCAAACAAAACGACCTCGCCGGCATGGGGGAAATGCTCGATATATCGCTTGATATGGAGTTCTGTTTTTTGCTGATCATTCGGTTTGCCTAAAGCTACCGAATGATATCTTTTTTCATTCATATAGCGTGTCACCCGTCGGATGGTCCCGCCTTTACCGGAGGCATCACGGCCGTCGAAAAGGATGACCATTTTTTTACCGGTCCGCTCCAGATGACGTTGCATTTTGATAAGTTCCGCCTGGTAAGGTTTTAATTCTTCAGAGTCGTAATATTTCTCCAGTACCACCTGGACGATTTCTTCTTTATCTTTCTTGTTGAGAACTTTCAGAACCTTGCGGGCCTGTTTACCGGGAGTTGCACATTTGGTTTTTGACTCCACTTTCTGCACAACCTCTCTGATCTGCGCCGTTGAACCAGCCCCCCTCATTTCTAACATCCTACATTCATTTTCATTTTGTTCGGCGGATTCCATAGTTACTCCACTTTAATTTAATTTTTTCCCAATTTGGAACATTTTGGTATAAATATCCGGCAGGCGGTTTTTTTTCAGGCTTTTGACAACCTTTTTGACAGGATACGGGATGCGAAAATGCTCTACGCCTATTTTCTCTGATGAAATCTTCAAAATTGCAAAAGACGCGCGCGGATCTCCGTCAAACATACGTCCCACACTGCCTGGATTGATGAAATGAACTCCATCGACAACCTTATGATACGGCACATGGGAATGGCCCATGATATGGATTTGACAGGGTGAGTCCTTGGCCAATTGATGGAAACGAGCTTCAGGAGCATCTGGATACAGCTCTTCATCCGCATCATCGCAGGTCCCATGAAATACACCGATGCGAAATGGACCCAAGGTCAAACCGGTTTGTGCGGGTAATGAGTTCAGGTACTTCAGATTCTCAGGCAGCAAGTTTTCAGATGTCCAAAAGTACATGACCCGCTTTTCTTGTTTGCTCGGTTTTTTTAGTTTCTTGCCTTTGAGGATCCTTAAAATCCGCCGATCTGTGTTGCCTAATATGCTGATGGTTTTTTTTCTCTCACGAAACCATTGGATCGTTTCATTGGGAAAAGTACTATAAACGGTGAAATCTCCTGTGTTGACAATCCGATCAAATCGGTCCGGCTTGGTATACTTTTGTATCGCTTTTAAGGCCGGATAATTGGCGTGAATATCGCCCAGCAAAAGTATTTTCTTCATTTATAAGATTAAAATCCCTAAACTTCAAATAGCCCCTTGTCAGCCGGATCAGGAAAGTTTCAGCCGCGCGCAATCCAAACTCCGGCTGCAAAAAGGGAACGTGTCGTTTTGTGGAAATCCGGTCGATTGGCAACGCGCATTGCCACTTTTCAGGAACCAGCATTTTTGAGAAGTTTAGAAAATAATTGAATTTTCTGAGCTACCTTTATATATATCTTCTTCTTTGGTTTCCTCCCTACATTTTTCAACATCGCATTCAACGCATCGGCCTTATTGGTGATTTTTTCCGTAACCTCTTTGGAAAGGCCTCCTCGTATTTGATCCAAACCATCAAGGCGGGATTTGAGCGTCTTAGATCTTTTTTTAAAATCGATATATAACCCCAGATACTTCTTTTTCCCCAGGGGCTTTAGATTTTCATTGGCCCGTTTTAATTGCTTTTTTAAAACTTTCATCTGTTTGCGTAAATTCAGGTTGATCTCCAGGGTGTCTTTTTCTTTGGCGGACACAATCTTCGGGGCCGTTTCCTCAGGTTTTTCCTGATACGACTCACTGACAGCATCCTTGATTAATTTTGCATAATGCTGGCCGATGGTTTCTATCTGGGCCAGTTTTTCCAGCGGCGTTTCATTAAGCTGCTGAATGGTCGTGATCCCAAAATCGTTGAGCAATTTCATGCGCGCAGCACCGATATATTTCACCAGAGTCAGATCGTCTTTTTTCATAATTTCCCCCCTGTACCATGGCTAATGCCCTAAGCCGGTTTAAGTTCCCGAATTTCTGCCAAACCGTGGAATCGTTGAAGACCGCAATAGATCTAATCTACAGTAATCCCCAATGCTGCATAAAAAACATGGCAATGAATAGTAAATGGTCGGTGATTATACGCGATATCATCGTGAGCGCACCATTTTGTGAATATCCCCTTTGGTGAATTCAAATGATGGGGTCAATTTTGCCATGTTATTCACCCCTAAAACAACGCGGAATTTCCTATTGATATTGACTTCTGGCTGTATAATGCAAAATGAAGAAAAACTCGTACAGTTTTTAATACAATTGATATTCTGAATTTGTCAAGTCGAATCGAAAGGAACTCTAAAGTAAACGCATTTGGAATGTATCGAGGGGATGAAAATATTTTCTGGAAGACGATATCACTTAAAGGTTAAGAAATAATCACCAATTTTGTTGAGTTTCCGGCTTGGATATGCAATCTATACCGAACTCTATCTGCTCTGGTGGTCGCTGATTGGTTGATCTCTTAAAGCGGATATGGTCTACAATCTCATCCAGTATTCTGCGAAAGAATCTCAGCTTCGGTTTGTCGATAGGTATCATTGATAACTATAGTAAGGATCCCATCTTCATAATTTAAAATAGGAGACGATCTTGGCTAAAATCGTATACGGCGTTTCGGGTGAGGGGTCAGGGCATTCTTCCAGGGCCCGAGAGATGATTCAGCATCTTGAGCGATTGGGACATACAATTAAAGTGGTCAGCTATGACCGGGGTTATAATAACCTCAAATTCGACTTCGACGTATTCGAAACCGAAGGGCTTCACATCGCCAGTGCAGACAACCGCGTTTCAAAAGTCAAAACATTTACCGGGAATCTGCAGCGCCTGCCCCAGGGACACAAAAAACTGCATACCCTTCGCAAAAGTATCTTTAAACAATTTCAGCCGGATTGCGTGATTACCGATTTTGAACCGATGACAGCCTACTTGGCCAACCACTATAATCTGCCGTTAATAACCATAGACAATCAGCACCGAATCCGGTATATGTCGTATCCGTGTCCCGCGCGTTTGCAAACTGAACGCAGGATGACGACCAATATAATCCGGGCCATGGTCCCACGTCCCGACGTTTCCCTGGTTACCACCTTTTATTACGGCGAAGCCAAAAATAATCGGACCCTCTTTTTTCCTCCCATTTTACGCGCAGAGGTTTTGTCTCTTCAACCTTCGCCGGGAGGACACATTCTGGTTTATCTGACAAGCGGTTTTGAATCATTTCTTAAGATATTGAAGACCTTTAACCGCGAACAGTTCCTGGTATACGGCTATGACCGCACTGATCGGGACGGCAGCCTTGTCTATAAGAATTTCAGCAAAGCTGGCTTTCTTAAAGATTTAGCCTCGTGCAAAGCGGTCATGGCAACTGCCGGATTTACCCTGATGACGGAATCCTTTTATCTTCGCAAGCCGTATCTGGCCTTACCCATGCGCGGCCAATTTGAGCAAGAGCTCAACGCATTCTGGATGGCCAAGTTAAACTACGGGATTAATTTGAGGCGAATCCGATCGGAAGCTGTCGGCAACTTTCTCTATCGTTTAGCGGATTATGAAGAGAAATTAAACGATTATGATGCTGCAGATAACAGTGCCATCAAGGCAATGCTCGCTGAACTGTTGGATAATAATTGTGAACTTGTCAAAGCGTATCACCTTGGACGAAAAAAGTAGCAAACATCAGAGACAAGTCTTCATTGGGGTTTATACGCATCCAGCGTGCTCGATCGGCAGTCCGACAAG
>CAMYLH010000359.1 GCA_947259065.1 uncultured Desulfobacterales bacterium | reverse complement strand
CCGACATTTTTAAGTTGATCTAAAGAAAAATCCTTACCCAGGGATTGATTCGGCTTAAAATCGATGCCCAACTCCAGGATCTCTTTGATTTCGCCTTGCAGGACATCCGTGGGCAGACGATATCGCGGTATGCCGTAGCGCAGCATACCGCCTGCCTCAGAACTGGAATCGAATAGTGACACACGATGCCCATTCTTGCGCAGATAAAATGCAGCCGTTAAACCCGCCGGTCCAGCTCCAATGACTGCCACCTTTTTGCCGGTGTCGGTTGCAACGTTGCTTTTACATTGCCACAAACCCATTTCTCCATCTGCCGCATGTCGTTTCAAGGCACAAATGGAAATGGGTTGATTGACTTCACCCCGGCGACACACTTGCTCGCAGGGATGATGGCAGATCCGCCCCAGTACCCCCGGAAACGGAACTTTTTCTCTGATAATGGCGCTGGCCTCATCTGCTTTGCCCTCTGCGATCTTTCGCAAATACCCGGGGACATCGATGTGAGCCGGACAGGCGGCTTTGCACGGCACGAGATCCGCTTCGCGTGTCGCGGGTTCCACCCCTTTATCCACCAGGGCCCCGGTGGGGCAGACTTCCACACAGGCGGTACAAAATTTACATCCGGAAGCCTCCAGTGTTTCTGCCAGGCTGCCGATTTGAACCCGGCCGTTCTCATCATAAACAAAACCAATGGCCTCGATACCCCTGAGATCACGACAGGCACGGACACACCGCGTACAGCCGATGCAAAGATTATAATCCCTTTCAAATAGTGGGTCGTTTTTGAGCAATGCTAAATCGGTGGGAACCCATTTGGGGGTCGCATCGAGGAGGCCGACATAGTTGGCCACATGTTGCAGTTCACAGTGACCAAATTGGGGACAACAACGTTCATTTTCCGGTACGTTGGAAGAACACTGGGACCGTGGACAGCCGTCCTGCTGGGCACAGGTCAGACAGGCATGTCGGTGCCGGGCCATAATGGGCATCAGCTTTTCCTGTCTTGCGGCTTTGATACGGTCATTATTGGTGAATACCACCATTCCTTCTGCAACTTCGGCGCCACACGCACCCACCAGCTCCGCTTGACCTTCGACCTCCACCAGACAAAGGCCGCATCCCTGCCCGAGTTCTTCAGGCATGGCGTTTTCAATTTCGCGATCACCCTGAAAAATATTCCTGGCGCTTTGACTTCCCTTGACAGGTGGTAGGTCCGGATGATGGCACAATCTAGGGATATAAATATCTAAACTCCCGGCGGAGTCTAAAATAGTCATTCCTGACGCAACCTCAACCGGCTGTCCGTCAATGCTCAAACTTACCGTATGCATGGAACCAAAACCTTTCAGATTTACTTCTTTCGTCCCTTGCCTTTCTGGCATAGCGCATAGCCAAACAGAGCGGCGCCCACAGCACCGGCAATCTGGGTATCCCATTCGGTTTTCATACGCTCCATTCCGATCATCACCATCAGGCGGTCCATAACGCCCCGGTTCTTGGCCATTCCACCGGTCACGGCAAACTCGGGCTTGACGCCGACCCTTTCAACCAAAGCGTAAATTCGCTCCGCCATGGCTTTGCAATAGGCGGCCAGCACCTCCTCCCGGCTCCAGCCTTTGCGCAAGAGTCCGGTAGCCTCTGATTTAGCATAGACGACGCAGGTGTTCGAAACCGCCTCCGGCTCTTCTCCCCGATATTGAAACGACTTATCACCGACGTCATTAATTGACACCCCCAGCAAATCGGAAAATACCTCCATGCCGCGGCCGGTGCCGGCCGCACATTTATCATTCATCAGAAAATTGGTCACCTTCCCTTTTTCATCACACTGTATCGCTTTAATATCCTGGCCGCCCACATCAAGCACCGTGCGCACCTGGGGGCCGTAGATGAAATTGGCACCGCGGGCATGGCAGGCAATCTCCGTAACGCAACGGTCCGCAAAAGGAACGTTGACACGACCATACCCGGTTCCGACACAATAATTCATACGATCTTCGGGTATATCTGTGACCTCTAATGCAAACTTAACGGCGCTGCGGGCACTGTTCGGGCTGTCCGACCCGGTCCGCAGGTTGCCGTATGCATAAATTTTGCCATCGGCCATAATAACAGCCTGAGAACTAACGGAACCGACATCGATACCGACCGTAATATATTTGGCCGGTTTCCAGTCGATATCAGGATTTTTCCAGTTGGATTCGGTCCACCGCCAGAACTCCTTTTTATTTTCATCGGCCATTTGCATATCCTTCAATATTAACAATTAACGAAGTCTAAACTTTCTCGGCGGCTACGACCGCGGCCCCCGCCGCTGCGCCGTACTCCGGCTCATCGGGAATGTAAATTTTATTAACCTTCAACTCCCGCAGCATGGCAGCCATAAGCCCTGGGTTGTGGCCCACGCCCCCTAACAGGGCAATATCTTCATTGACCCCGATGCGTCGAATCATCGATACGATCCGACTGGCCATAGAATCGTGAATGGCTTTACTGATATCCGGCTTATCCGTCTTGGCATGGATCAGGCCGACCACCTCGGATTCGGCAAAAACAACGCACTGGGCGTTCATGGGAATCTTTTTATCCGATTGCATGCCTAACGGACCCATTTCTTCAATGGTCACCTCCAGAGCCCGGGCCATGGCCTCGATAAACGCGCCGGCACCAGCGGCACATTTTTCATTGATGGCAAAATCGATGGGGTTGCCGCTGTCGTCTATTTTAGCCGCCCGGCCTTCTTCTGCACCGACATCGGTCACCGTTCTGGCGTCGGGAAAGAAATAATGGGCCCCTTTCGACATGGCTTTGATGTCGTTGACCTTCTCGTCTGCCATGGGAATGGCATTTTTCCCGGATCCGGTGCCGCAAATACGTTGAATATCATCTCTGGTGATGCCGGCAGCCTGAATTGCCTCATCGAGGGATTTCTCAACCGCCTGTTTCTGATCGAATCCGGTCAGTTGCAATCCTTTGCCGATAATCTTTCCGTCTTTCATAATAATGGTTTTGGTGTTTTTGGCACCACAATCGATTCCTGCAGTGATCATTTTCTTAACCCCCAGGTGGAAGAGAAATGCATAAAATGGCTAAAATTATCAACAGTGACTCACCGTGATGGTACCAATGCTGATATTCCGGCTTGCTGAGTTGCCGGTCGGCCAGGACCAATCAAGTTTTCCCCCGGGTTTTCGGATTTTTCTCCGACATAAATCGGGGAATGAGATCGTGATTTTTCTTATCATAGTGCCAGGTCCATGCCAAGCCAAGGGTGTCTAACGAACCGCTGGGATCCGGAATTTTAGTGGTTTTTTCCTGAGTCCTCAAAAACAAAGCCTTTAAATATACCCGCGCGATTCTGCAATATCTTGTTCCTCATTTCAAGTACATAACCGGGTCTAATTTCATCTTTCCAGCGGGGATAACCGCCGCGCCAGACATATTTTATCAACTCCTGAAACTGGACACGACTGAATCGATAAACGCCGATTTCAATCTTTTCACCTCCGCGTGGTATGTTCACTGAAATATCGCGTGCCTGAGCGTATTTTGCGATGATCTTTGAAACCATAGATTGCGTTCGAAAGCCCTCTGGATTCTGCCTGAAATCTTCCTGCTGTCGGGGATACGGATAGCGACGGTAGAGTTCACCGATAAATCCGGTCAGCCGAAGGCCATGAATGGCGCCCATCAAGTCCCCAATATCTTCCGCGTCCTCGATAAACTGAATCGGCCAGCAAGTATGATAAGGTTGATTGCTGCCGTTTTTCCCAATCTTTTCGGTGTAGCTGCAAAAATAGGGAAAACCTCCATTGACAGTGCATGTCATCCGGATGTGGATCCGGCGGTGCAAATAAGCAGTTTATCTGAATGCGTTTGTCTATTTGCTGGGCGAAGCTGGTAAACTCGGCCCGGTGCATTTCCTTGCAGGCATATTCTTTCAGACCCCTTTCGGTTCTGGCCACCTGGGTCGGGCAGGAAGGGACGGTAATGATCACCTCGCCGGGTTTTTGTTCAAATTGATATCCAACGAGAATACACCAGGGGAAAAACCGCAAGGCACTGACAAAACCTTCCAGGCCGGTTTGCTGAATGTCAAACCGTTTTAACAAATCTTTGGCCGCCATTGCCGTCACCTTGCCCCAGACGCGTTCATTAAGTTGATCAGCAGTAAATTCGTCAAATTGCTCCCTTACATATAAGTACCAGAACGCATCCACAACGCGATAATGCCATAATAGAAACTGGATATACTTGCGAAGTTCAGGGCCTTCCATCTTTTCAAAGATTTCAAAATCCATGGGGATCTCCTTCTGACCTGAGTTGAGCCAATGTTAGAAATAACATCTGCTGGGAATCTATGTCTAAAATTCGATATGCGCTGATACCGTGCCTTGAATTCGAACCGAAATTCAGTGCAATCTCCGGAGAATAAGTGAGAAGTCCCCCTCCCCGGGATTGGCACTTCCATGGTGATTTCCAAGCCTGTTTAGCACAAGGATCTGTGCTTAACAAGCAATTGAAGTCTGCCGCACCAATACTGATATCAGACTGCGTCATTCATCATGTAAAAATGCTGCGACTGGATGGGTTTATAAAAATTATCCTTTAGGCGGTCTGAAAACCCGATTAAAGACGATGAATCCGCCTCAATCGCTGAAGAGGATTCTTGTTTTCAGCAACTGAATTGAAGTCATTTCAAGTAAAATAAGTCTTGGCCGCAATCAGAAATATTCTGGAATATTATAATAATAAACTGATTAAAATTCATTTATTAAACATTAATCTTTTTCAGTTTAAAATCAACCAATAAATAAGATTTAGTATATTATTTCAGTTTGTTATAAAGTTTTTGTTGACTTAAAAATATTAGTGTTTTATAGAGACAACTATTATAAATTCTCTAAATTAGTATCAATTTTGGAAAGAATCACATATCCATATGGACAACCGATCGGCGTCTGGGAGCCGCGGTTCTCAAACACGCGACGCGTTATTGTAGTCGACGCAAACACAGCCCTTTTCAGCAAACCCACCACATCGGGAATAAGGAAATGGAGACTGCCAAAAATAACTTCCAATCTATCGACACAAGCAGCGAAGTCAGTAACC
>CAMYLH010000358.1 GCA_947259065.1 uncultured Desulfobacterales bacterium | reverse complement strand
CAGACGTTCATCACTTTGACACCCGGCGGCAGCGGTAAGGCCTCGATGTGCTTGAGTGCCTGTTGGGCAATATCGGTCATCGCGCTTCTCCGCCAGCCCCGGCGGCGTGCAGGTGCGCGCCCTCGGGTTGGGTGGTCACTCGCAGCGTATCGCCGCTGCGCAGCCTTTGCTTTTGCTCGGCCAGGCCGGCGCGTAGCCAGTCCAGCCACTCGGCCATGGCTGGCTCTGACTTGCAGGAGACGTTAATCAAGGGCGCCGATGAGGCAAGCGCCCGGACGTGGCCCCGGACACGCTCGATGCTGAACTCAGGCATCAGCGGACAAAGATCGGTCTTACTCACAAGCACCGCGTCGGCGGCCCGAAAAATCACCGGGTACTTGGCCGGCTTATCGTCGCCCTCGGGGACCGACAGCAGCGTGACGTTGCGATGCTGGCCCAGATCGAAACTGGCCGGACAAACCAGGTTCCCCACGTTCTCGATAAACAGCAGGTCCAGCTCAGCAAGGTCGAGCCGGTGCAGCGCTTTGTGCACCATATCCGCATCCAGATGGCAGCCGTTGCCGGTAGAGATCTGAATGGCGGGCACGCCATGGTCGCGGATGCGCGCCGCGTCGTTCTCTGTCTCCAGATCGCCTTCGATCACGGCAATCGCCAGCGAATCCTTCAGCGCGTCGATGGTGGCTTCCAGCAGAGCCGTTTTGCCAGCCCCGGGCGAGGACATGAGATTGATCGCCACAACCCGGTGGCGGTTTAAGTGTTCCCGGTTGTGATGGGCACTGCGATCATTGTCCGCTAGCAGTCCCGTCATGACGTCCACAGCCGTCGAATTGCCGGCCCGGGCTGTCGCGTCACCGTCGATGCGAATCGGGCCGTTATCTGCGCCGCAGCCACAGGTCGTGCACATGCCCTATACCTCGATGGTCGCGGTCGGTTGGTTTGCCGGTGCCAACATCTCGTCGAACAAGGCCCAGGTGGATTCAGCCTCTTCCGGGGACACTTTCTGTATGGCATAGCCCACATGGGTGAGCACGAAGTCGCCCACCGCCAGCGTGTCGTCGCAGAGCATGAACAGGCTCACGTCCCGTTCCACGCCCTTTGCCTCACATCGGGCCGTGAAGCCCTCGATGTTCTTGATCTGCATCGGTATTGCCAGGCACATGGAAGTTCTCCAGTTCCAGTGTTTGTAAGATCATGTCCTCACCACTGATGACCCGGGTGCGAAAATCTCCGCACTGACCGCATAGCAGGCGGTTGGCCGGCACGGCGGTTTCGCTGCCGCAGGTGCTGCAGCGCACAACGACATCAGTATGCTCGATAGCAAGCTCCGCCTTGGCGGCGACGGTGCCGGCCGCGGCCAGGGGATAAGCGCGCCGCAGCAGCCCAGGCTCGATGCCCGACAGAGGCCCGATGCGCAACACGATTCGGGTGACGCGGCGGGCATTGTGTTCCTTGGCAATGCGCTCCACCTGGGTGAGCAGGGCGTTGCACACCGATAGCTCGTGCATCAGGCTGCCCCCGTGCCGCGGAGGAGATCCCGGCGGCTGATAGAAGGCTGAGTCTCAGCGGCCGGGGGCGGCGCCGGTTGGAATAGCCGTTGCATCACATCCAGGGCAATGGCCCGGGTAACGATCTGATCGGGGAAATGGGCCATGGTCCGAAATAAAACCGCGCTCAGGTAGGGACCCAGAACGTCATCCCGGCAGACGGTGAACCCATCCTGATGGTTTACAAAAGCACGGAACGTGCGAAAGCAGAATCTGCCATCGAGCAGATCCTGCACCTGGACAGCCCTAAAAGCATTCCGGGTATTTTAAAAGCAAACGGACATGCCCGGCCCGCTACCCTGGGGCTGGAGCTCGATGTTCTGCCGGCCAATTTGTATTTCAGCTATCAGCGTCTTTTTCAGGGTACCCGTATCCTTGACATATCCCATTACGTTCGATTGATTCGTGCCGTCAAATCCGAATACGAGCTGAAGCTCATGCGCCATGCGGCCGAACTATCAGACCAGGTCGCCGGATTTGTACCCAATGTGCTCCGCGAGGGCATGACCGAACTGGAACTCGCAGGCAAGATCGAAGCGGAAGCCAGGCGACTGGGCCACCAGGGGATCGTCCGCATGCGCTTGTGGGGCAGCGAAATGTTTTACGGCCACCTGCTGTCGGGTCCTGCAGGTGCCGTACCCAGTTTTCTGTCTTCTCCCACCGGCGGCATAGGCGCCAGTCCGGCGGTGGCCCAGGGCCCGGGTTTTAAGACCATTCAACGTCACGAACCGGTGCTGGTCGACTATGTTTTTGCCTACAACGGTTACCTCTCGGATCATGCCCGTATTTTTTCGCTGGGATCCTTGCCGCAGAAACTGATGGAGGCCCACGCCGCCATGCTGGAAGTTGAGCAGATGATTAAAAAACTGGCAAAACCGGGCGTTAAGTCAGGTGAGATTTATCGTCATGCCGTGGAAAAAGTCCATAAATTAGGATATGCAGATTATTTCATGGGAATGGGCGCTGAGCGCATTCGCTTTGTCGGCCATGGCATCGGACTGGAGGTGGATGAATATCCTTTTCTGGCGGCAGGACAGCAGCTTGAACTGCAGGCCGGCATGACCATCGCCCTGGAACCGAAACTGATCTTTCCCGCCAAGGGCGTTGTGGGTATTGAAAACACCCATGTGGTAACCGATGATGGCTTGGAGCAACTGGGGCGATTCCCGCAAGCGATTATGGAAATTCTTTGAAATTAGCGTGTCTGAAAACAATACCATCACCGGATCCGGGATGGCCGCAATGACGATCAACAACATTTTCTCGCCTTTTTTAAGATGATTGCTGAACTTGAAAGGAGACAGATTTGAATGCACACAAATATCTCATTGTTGCCGTAATGCTGGCAGGATGCTGTTGGGTAGTCAGACCTGCCCGGGCAGCCGACGAACCCGAGGATGTCATTAACTACGCCTATTCAAGCTGGATTGGCAGCGGTTTTTACAAAATTGGTGATCGCACGGTTTACCTGTTGCGCGGACCGTTTTCATACACCCTGCGCGAGACCGACACAGAAAAATGGGGATTGGAGCTGTTGTTACCGGCAACCATTGGTTTCAATGATAACACAGATGGGAATGTCGGAACGGTAACATTCGTTCCGGGACTGCGGTTGAATTATCCGGTTCTCGACAACTGGTGGCTGAAACCCTTCGGGCAATTCGGCTTCGGCAAAGACTTTTCAGGAAGTGATATCGCTTGGATCTATGGCGTCGGCATTGAAAGCCTGGCAACGTTTGAACTTAAAAGCAGTGAGCTGGACTTCGGCACCGCATTCACATGGGCAGATCAAAGCCAGTCAGGAGGCGGCAGCGACAGCGGTTTTTCCATGTTCGACATCGGTCTCAACACCCGCTGGCCGACAAACATCACGGTGCTGGATCGCAAGTCTGATTTGAACCTGTATTTCGTTTATACCCAGTTTGTGAACGACCTGAATTTTGAGAGAGTTGACGAGGACACCAAAAACATCCAAAGGCTTTACAAATTCGGGATCGCCCTGAGTAGCAAAGAAAAATACCCTATCCTTGGATTATTCGACCTTAGCGGAGGTGGACTGGATGTGACATTTGGCAAGGGCTATTTCGGCATGGGATTGACAACTGGATTTCCTTTTTAAAACCATGCATTACCGAGCAAGCGCCCACGGACCCTCGTATCCTCCACGCCGAAAAAATTATATAAGTGTCTTGAGTGACTATTTTTCCGATTTTTGTTCATGGTAACACATTGAAATTACAAGCCTTGAAATTTTATTTTTGTGCTTTTTGCGCCTTTTTGCGGCCATATCAATATTGATGAGGCTACGCTTTATCTAATTTTAAAACAAGCAAACCGCAGAATTTCCAAAAGTAGATTCGCTTTGCTCAGTCTTTTTTTA
>CAMYLH010000357.1 GCA_947259065.1 uncultured Desulfobacterales bacterium | reverse complement strand
CCGACTCGCTACCGAGTAGACGCGGCACGCAATGTAGAGATCTTCGCGAAGGGCGGGGATCTCATCATCGCCGATGCGATCATCGCCCGCATGCCGCTCCACGATAGGAAATAGGTTGGTCGAAGTCCCAAGGCCGTCAATTGCAGCGCCTTGGGACTCGTTTCACCAACGGAGTGCGGGCAGCTTTTTTTCTTAACCAGCAGATTGAAAAATGCATTCGGCTATGAGGCATCATGATGAGTCGGGTAAGCCTGTGGATGAAGGAAGGGCTGGGAAGTAAAATATTAGCCAGAAGGGCATCCAGAGGCTTGAGAAAATAGGAGACACTACGATGACTGTAGTAAAAGAAGTATGGATGCAGTTAGGACAGCGTTAGAGAACTATGAATAATAAAGGAGTACACCATGAAAACTTTTTCCTTTCGTCACGTTCTGCTTATAGCTGGTGGAATCATCGGTCTGGCTCTCCTTGCGTTTCCGGCCTCCGCCCAGGAAGCCAATAAAGTTCAGGAGCTGCAGCGTGTTATTGATGCTCAGAAGAGAGAGAACGTCGCCCAGCAGAAACAACTCGAGGCGCAGCAAAAGCAGCTTGATGCACAAAGGCAGTTGCTCTGGTCAAGGATGCGGAACCGAAAAAAGAAATCGTAGCCGCCGAGAAGCCTCCTGCAAAGCCACCGGAAGAACCAGACAAACCGCTGTCGGAAGCAGGGGCCACGCTGTCCCAAGACTTCAGGCACGACCGTGTGTCTCCAACGGGTTCGAATTTCACTTTCGTAGACCCCGCAATTACCCTAAAGGTGCCCAACACGAATACCACGATCGGCCTCCACGGCTTCGCGGAATTCCAAGTTATCCACGATACAAACGGCTTGGACAATAACGAGTTCGATACCATAGACATCCCCGTGGACGGGTCGCCTTCGCAAACCAAGTTCAGTGTAAACCCCAGTCGATTTGCTATTTCCAGCCAAACGTCAACCCAGGTGGGTCGATTTAATACCATGCTCTCGATGGACTTCAACGGCGAATTGGATAGTCCCGAGCCGAGATTGCGTATAGCCTGGGGAGAGTGGATCAATGATGAGTTGGACTACTCCTTTTTGGCAGGTCAAGCCTTCGCGACGATGCTCGACCTGAGGGCCGTACCCGAGACACTCGATTTCGCCGGGCCTACCGGCGCCTTCGCCCGGCGCCAGCCGTTGGCGCGTTTTTCCAAATTGTTTGGACGCACGGTGTTAGCGGAGGTCGCCGCCGAAACACCCGAAAATGTCTCCTATATTAACGCGGATGAGCTTACCCGCTGGCCGGACTTTGTGGCTGCGGGAACCTGGCTATTCGGCAGCAAATTTGATCACCTCAGGCTGGCCGGTCTTTTACGTGACTTGCGCGCCGAAGGTCCTAACGGATCAAAGGATTCCACACTTGGGTGGGCGATTGCCGGGTCAGGGAAATTAGGATTGCCCTTCCTGGGTCCGAGGGACAGCTTCAAACTTGCCGTCCAGTATGGCGAAGGATATGGCGCACAAATCAAAAGCGGGCCGGACGATGCTGCCTTTAACCTCGGCAGCTCCGAGCTCGAGACGATCGGTGTTTTTAGCACCTACGCCGGCCTTCAGCACTGGTGGGCAAACTCGGTTCGCTCTAACCTGGTTTACGGCTATTTAGATGCCGACAATCCTGGATTTATCGACGGGGATGAATTGGAGAACACCACTTACCTCGCTGCAAACCTTGTTTGGAACCCTTACAAAAAAATCACCCTTGGCTTTGAATACCTTTGGGGCCGCCGTGAGAACAAGGACGGCGCGTCTGGGAACAACAATCGGTTCCTTTTTTCCTCCAGGTTTGATTACTGAGACTGCAGCCGTGACAACCATCCTCAGCCGTAAACTGCATGCTACACCGAAGCCATTGAGGTTGCGGAAATCTCTTGCGGTGCACTAATTTTTCGTTAAACAAGGGAAGAGCCAAATTAAAATACTGACACTATCCCTCCCTTGGAAACCTCTTATTGATTGAACTTACCAATCTATATTAAACGAGCTCAAAAATAATAATTGTTTGTAAATTTTGGATTGTGATACGCAATCTGAAAAATAGATAAATGATGTATTACGGCTATGATGACACAATCGACATCAGCCAAAATCTGTTTGGAATTGGCGTTCGCAATACAAAAGTAACACTTTACCTAACTTGGCCTCTTCTGTCATTTTACATCTCTCAGCTTATGCGTTTTCCGCAACTTTTCCCAAAGCTCCCTCAAAATAGCGGTTGAAGTCGCTGCGGGCCACCCTAATGGCGTGTCCCCTGCCCTTTTAACGCAGCCTTCCATCAAACTTTGATTCACCGACCAAGCTTCAATTTTTCGTCCGATATATTCCGCCAACAGACTTTCAAAAAGAAGCATCTGGCCTTTGTCCAAATTGTCCATTGAGATCTTGTCTTGCAAAGTCAGATCGTCAATAAAATTGTCAACTTCTTCGTCAACAGTTGTTGGCAAGTATGGCTTTGGTGATTTATTCATTTTTCTGATATTCAACCTGTAACTGTTTCATCCTTGAAAAAAACCACTCTCCCTCTATACCCACAAGAACTAGCGGGTTTCAATATCGATTCGATATTTTCGGGGGGATTTGCGTTCCAGATTGGTCTTTTGCTGGATCTTGGCCGTAAAGTACTTAGTCGCATCAGCCAGGCTGTCAAAATTCCATTTGCGGATATCGGGTGCCCGTCCCACGATCCCGGAGGCCTTCCGGACCCGGAAACGACCGCCGGTCATGGCCTCCAGCCAGATATCATAGTACACCGCCCGGGGGTGGTTGATAGTCGTTAAACGAGCATAGCGCAGGGTTTCCCAGAACAGGCCAAGCTGCACCGGTAGTCGCACGTCAAAGTGCGGCAGGTGTTCCGGATCGATGGGAAGGCTGGGGCGGTGGTTCTTAGTGATGATGGATGGCAACATGTTGATATCTCTCCCCCCTACCCTATAGCTCGTTATTAAAGACGTTCGTGATCTCTTCCGGCTGGATACAGAGGTAATCCAGCGTTTGCTTTTGCGTCGAATGGTTGAAGCATACCATTAAGGTGGGGATATCCACTCGGTAGGTAACGCGCTGGTGATATCCCCAAGTTTTGCGCAACGTGTGAGAGCCATAGTTGCCCTTGAGCTTAGCGGCCTTGCACCAGGCTTTGACCAGGTTGTGGACGCTGGATACCTTTAGTGCCTGTCCGCCCTTGTGGCTCTTAAACAGATGTTCCCCCGGGTGGTAGGACTCCTTTTCAAGCAGGTTCCGGATGGCTTGAACACAAGCCCGATTTAAGGTGAGCCGTCGAGGTTTGCCGGTTTTCTTTTCGTTGATCTCGATGGAATCCCCCGGTTCAAGATCTCTGACTTGGTAAACCCGAAGGCGAAGCAAATCCGAGGCCCTTAAGTTGGAGTTGATCCCGATGGTAAAAAGTGCCAAGTCTCTGGGCTTTTCCTGTAGCATGCGCCGGATGAACTGGATGTCTTTCAGGCTGCGGATTGGCTCTACCTTGATTTTGGCGCCCTTTCGCGGGGCATTGGGATTTGTGCGCTTGCGTCGCATATCTTTAAAATTTCGGCCCTCTGATTTGCGCTATATCAAACGATCTCGGTTCGAGGAAGGCAATGGGTCGCCCTGAATTTGGATAGATTACGTCAAAAGAGCTTTTCATCGATTGGCAGGTAGATGCCTATCGTATGAACTCTTTAACCGATTTCCAAGGCGGAATGGTGGCCTCGGCCCAGGTGATAAATTCAAGCAGTGTCTTTTCGCTGGGAAACCGATATCTTTGTCCGGGACACAAAATATCTTTCATAGTCCAGCCGCCTTTTTCCAGCCTGCCGGCGATTCCAAGATCGTCCGCGAGGTAAATTTTCCGCCCCTTCGGATCGAAAAAAACTCTCATTTGACCCCCTTTTTAAGCTCCGAATTTATCCCCAACTTATTGTCTTATATATTTAAAAGATGGGATTAAATCAACCAAAAAAAACATAAATCTTTTATTGGAAAGGTTTTGGAGTGATTTTCCTAATCCCAACTTTTATAATATAGTTGGGATTATATGTTGAAAATAGCGGGACTTTTTTTGGGGATCCGGAGCGAGAATGGGGGCGGATTTTACGGCAGATTCAATTTGTGCGAGGGACAACAGATGCAGGCGGAGCCCAAAATATTTTATTATGATCTTTTGAGTGCCCAATCCACGCTTGCGGCGTGGAGCTTCATTTTAACGGGCCTTTTTCTTATCGACAGAAATATGGCGGCCCCCTTCCCTACTCCATCACAAGGCGAATTTTTCGGCATTGTCGTCTAAAACGCTGAAATTATTAGTAAAAATAAATTTTTCTATTCTATTGATTTTATTGTGTTTTTTTACATTGTGGAATTGTCGGAAGATTTTTTATTTTCCTCTGAAAATTGCTGATTTAATAAAGTTGCGGCAGTTGGTGAAGCGGCGCCACACACATGTCGGCGCTCCTGATAACAGGATTGAGGCTCTTGTATAAAGAG
>CAMYLH010000356.1 GCA_947259065.1 uncultured Desulfobacterales bacterium | reverse complement strand
AATGAAAAAAGCCGAATGGAATGATTACATCGGCCGGATCAGCTACATGTTTCAAAGCAATGCGCTGTTTGATTCGCTGACGGTATTCGAAATTGTGGCCCTGCCGCTCAAATACACCACCAAACTAAAAAAGAAGGAAATCGAGCAAAAGGCCATGGCCCGCATCGAGCAGACGGAGCTGACCGAGGTGGCCGATAAATATTCCTCCGAGATTTCGGGCGGCATGCAAAAGCGGGTGGCCCTGGCCCGGGCCCTGGTCACCGATCCGAATATTGTGCTCTTTGATGAACCCACCACCGGGCAGGACCCCATCCGTAAAAATGCAATTTTGGGCATGGTGGCCGACTACCAGAAACGCTTCGGGTTTACCGCCCTTTTGATCAGCCACGAAATTCCGGATGTGTATTTTATCTCCAACCGCATTCTGGCCTTGTATGGTAAGAAAATCGTTTTCCAGGGCAACCCCGAAGATTTTGAATCCTTGGACCATCCCTTCCGCCAGGAGCTTATTTCGAGTCTTGAAAGTCTGGGACAGGAATTAACCGGGTTGTATTCCCGACGCCAGTTCAAAGTTCGCTATCAAAGCGATTTGAGTCAGCGGGACACGGATGCCTCCTACGCGGCGGCGGTCTTTACCATAGATGACCTGGATAATATCAGTGAAAAACTGGGTCACGACGTGGCCCAACAGATTATCCGGTCTCTGGGATCGTATATCAATAAGCATTTTGGAGCGGTGGGCGGATTTTCATCGCGTCAGACGATCAATGAATATGCGACGGTGCTGCCGTATTCAAACCTTGAAGAATCCCAACGGATCATGGAAGACTTTACCAAAGATTTCATGAACCACGGAATTCATGGCGTAAAAACCTACGTCGAAGGTGAAGACAAACCGGAGGACGGTGTTGAATTCAGTGTGCTGGCCGGACTGGCCCAGGGCAAGCCTCAGATCGAGATTGAGTCCGTGATGGAATTTGCCAGGTTTAACCAAAAAGAACTTGCACGGTTTACGTGTGCACGCGGAGGTGAAGCGCAATGAAGAAATATTCTAAGGAAACAGTGGTAGGCATTTTTGTCGTCATCGGGTTGCTATGTATTACCTATATGGCCGTCAATCTGGGTAATGTGGGATTTATCGGTGAGAACGCCTATTCATTGTACGGCAAGTTCAATACGGTCACGGGCTTGCGGGTGGGCAACCCGGTGAACATGCTGGGTCTTGAAATCGGCCGGGTGCAAACGTTTACCATGGACCAGGAAAACCAGCAGGTGGTCGTGGAATTCAAGATCAATAAGGGCATCGAAGTCTATGACGATGCCATTGCTTCCGTCAAAACGGAAGGCTTGATCGGCGATAAATATGTGGCGATCGACCCCGGCGGCGGGGGCGACCTGCTGGCAGACGGGGACACCATCACCGATACCAATTCGCCGACGGATATCATGGACCTGATCAGCAAATATGCGTTTGGAGATGTAAAGTAGCGGGTTGCGGGTTACGGATGCGATCGGGTAAGGCGCAGTGTAAAGGTGGTGGTTGATTAAGGTCGATGGATTATATCCATTTAAAGCCGTCAACTTATTTAACCCAATCAACTCAATTTACCCAATAAACTTAATCAACTCAATCATCCCAATAATCTTAATCAATAAACGATCAAAATTTCTCCCGCTTGCCCAATGAAATTTTAGTTGTAATCATTTCATCGGGGTTAAACCTATTTGGTTTTTGTTTAACTGCGACGATCAAAACAATTTTCAAAGAGAGGTAAATATGCATAAACGATTCATCGGGTTACTTATAATTCTGGCTGTGTGTGTGATGCTGCCGCTTCAAGGCTATGCCGCCACACCCAAGGAAACCGTGGAGAACGGGGTCAATAAGGTGATTAAGACCCTGGGCAATCCGGCATTTAAGGCCAAAACCAAAGATGAGCAAATTAACACTATCGGCACGGAGATAGACCAAATTTTTGATTTTATGGAACTATCAAGAAGGACGCTGGGCCGCGAATGGAAAAAAATGAGTGCCGAGCAGCAGAAAGAATTCGTAAAGCTTTTTAAAGAGCTGCTTCAAGGAGTTTACGCCGACAGGCTCTTGGCGTACTCGGATCAAAAAGTGATCTTTGATAAGGAGATCATGCTTAAAAAAGGCCGGGCAGAAGTTCAAAGTTATCTCCAGACATCAGACGGCAAGAAGATTCCGCTATTTTACCGCCTCACCGATAAGAGCGGCAGCTGGAAAGTATACGATATGATCATCGAAGGGGTCAGCATGGTGAAAAATTACCGTACCCAGTTCAGACAGATTCTTGCCAAGGACTCCGCCGATAAGCTGATTGAAATTTTGCGGGAAAAAGTCAACAAGAGTTAAAGGTTTCAGTGTTCGGGTTTCAGTTTATAGCATCTCTTTTCCCTGACACCTGACACCCGACACCTTTCGTTTTTTACGTGTTGTCAGATAAAGGCCCCCTAAGGGCCTAAAAGGAGCATCATCCCATGAAAAAATTAATATCGCTTGTCGCCGCCCTGGCTTTTTTTATGGTCCTTTACAGCCACACCCCGGCCGGTGCTTATCGTGAAAAAGACATCATTTATCTGGCGCAACAAACCGATGAATCCACCGATAAGCCATCGGAAAAAGTCATGGATGAAGGTTTAGGTGAGGCCGAAGCTGATGAGTACGATGATGATGAGTACGATGATGATGAATATGCAGATGAAGAAGACGTCGAACTGATTCCCGATCCTTTAATTGGAATTAATACAGGACTTTATCACTTCAACGACAAATTGTATTTCTGGCTGCTCAAACCTGTCGCCAGAGTAATTTTGGGGCTGGCCAACGCGGCGGCCCATTGGCCGGCGCTTCAGCCCGGCAGGGAGGACTTGGGCCAGACCTTTGCGGTCTGGGGCCTTGGCAACGGCGCCTATCTGACGCTGCCCTTTTTAGGACCTTCCAGCCTGCGCGATGGACTGGGGCGTCTAGGGGATACCTTTCTCGATCCCATTTGGTGGATACCCGTCGATATCTGGACCTCGGTGGGCATCCGCGCCGGTGAGGCGACCAATGATGTTTCTTTGCGAATTGGAGAGTACGAGGCGCTTAAGGAAGCCGCGATTGATCCCTATGTGATGCTGCGAAATGCCTACGTTCAGAATCGCAACAAGTTGATTGCAGAATAGGCTGAAGGACCGATCCAGCGCGTGCTTGAATACAATCAGGAACCTTTGGTCTCCAGCGACATCACCGGCAACCCGCATATTCCTTTTCTTTGTGCCTTCGTGTCATCGTGGCTGACATTTTAAATGAATCGCAGATCATGACAAGACAAGTCGACCAGATCGAACGCATGCAGCAGCAGGCCGAGAATATTTTCCGGGCAGCCCTGAAGGCCGTAGATCCGATTGAGGCTGTCCTTCGCTATGTCCATACAGTCGACGGCGCCCTGCAAGTTGGAGAACGCCGGTTCAGGTTTAAAGATTATGATCGCATTCTGGTGGTGGGTGCCGGAAAAGCCGGTGCGCCCATGGCCAGGGCTTTGGAGGACCTGCTGGGCGATCGCATATCGGATGGTGTCATTGTGGTCAAGGAAGGACACGGCCTGCCGTTGCAGCATGTAAGAATCCATGAGGCGGGACATCCTGTTCCCGATGAACGCGGCATACGAGGCGCCGAGGATATCTTGTCACTCGTGAGTGAGGCAGGTCAACGGGATCTGGTATTGTGCGTCATTTCCGGTGGCGGATCTGCACTGCTGGTGGCTCCCGCCGAAGGGGTCACCCTGGAGGACAAGCAGGAAGTGACGCGACTCCTTTTGGCATGCGGGGCGGACATCCAAGAAATCAATACCGTCCGGAAACATCTTTCCCGCGCCAAGGGTGGTTGGCTGGCTCGCTTCGCTCATCCGGCAACGGTAGTAACCCTGATTCTTTCGGATGTCATCGGTGATGATCTCAATGTGATTGGATCCGGCCCCACGGTGCCGGATCCCAGCACATTTGCCGACGCCGAAGGCGTTTTTAAGAAATATGATATCTGGCAGCGTGTGCCATCATCGGTGAAGGACCGCTTTCAGAAGGGGTTGAAAGGAGATATCCAGGATACCCCCAAATCGGGCGATATCGCCTTCCAACGCTGCTACGCTGAGCTGGTGGGGACAAACATCCAGGCGTTAACAGCCGCAAGCAAAGAAGCCGAAAAGCTGGGTTACCAGCCTTTAATACTTTCTTCCACCGTCGAAGGGGAGGCACGCGAGGTGGCGAAGGTGCTGACGGCAATCGCGAAAGAAGTACGCAGTTCGGGAAACCCGTTGCCGCCCCCGGCATGCGTTCTGTGTGGCGGCGAGACCACCGTAACCCTCCTGGGTGACGGAAAAGGCGGCCGCAACCAGGAATTTGCCCTGGCCGCCGCCCTCATCATCGATGGTATGGATAATGTCGTTGTTTTAAGCGGCGGAACCGACGGTACGGATGGACCCACCGATGCCGCCGGAGCAATTGCCGATGGAACCACCGTTACAAGGGCCGGAGCCAAAGGACTTGATCCGTTAAATTACCTTCGAAACAACGATTCATACCACTTTCTGCAAGCCCTGGGAGACCTGGTGATCACCGGACCCACCCGCACCAATGTGATGGATGTCTATATGGTGCTAGTGGGGTAGGACGGAAGACAGGTGACAGAGGTCAGAAGACCGAGGACAGAGGCCAGGTAGCAGAGGGCAGAGGGAATTGAATGCGAAATTCGGAAATGTAAGGCAACGGGCATGGGGTATAGCGCAGAGGGATTTGATTTCGGAATGGGGAATGCTTGCTAGAAAAAATGAACGTTGGACGTTCGATGTTCGACGTTCGCGCCTTTAAAACAACCTTTTAGGGTATAAGCGAAACCTGTGGATTTATATAAAACGACTTAGCTTTAGGACGCTCTGCCCTATGCTAGTTGACCGGTTTGGTTTTGGTCAGCCACCTCTTGCCTTTCTCGTTGTCGATACGCTGGATTTCGAAGCCAAATTGGGAATAATCGGCACCGAGGAGAAAATAGTATTTTTGGCCCTTAGCAAATGGTACGGTGAGCGACGGTTTGGTTATTCCCACGGAGTGGAATCCGGGTTTGACATAGAAAGAGACGTATTCCCCTGAACGAAGGCGGGCGATGATGGATTCATTCAGCGCCACCTTCAAAGAAAATCCCCAGCCCATGAAATTATTATCCCGGATGACATACACGTGAGCTGCGTCGGCCGTATCGGCGACGGTCGGAAAATCATCGGTTTTGCCATGGGCACAGGAAAGCAGAAGTAATACGAGTATTGTCAGGATTAAATTTTTTTTCACAATACGCTTGGTGTTTATTTGGTTATAATTCTTTACTTCTTACCTGGAGTTTTTCCTTCCGCCAGGGTCTTGATCGCCTCAGCGATTTCGCGGCTCAAGGCTGCCAGCGTGCGGCTTTCGGCGGCGATCAAGGCCTCCATGCTGTCATTTTCTGTGGCTTGGCTCAGCACGGTATGGTTTTCAAAAAGCATCTTTTTTCTGCTTTTATCTAAAATACTCCAGCGGGCTCTCAGATCTGCTTTTTCCCCCGGCATGCCGTCCAATCGAGTCACATTGACCGTCACGTTAAAATCAAATAACTTGGCCCGGGTCCCGGGGAAAATGCCGACCCGGTCTGTTGCCAGCAGGACGGATAAATTTTCTGCCAGAACTCTGCTGAAATTTTCATGCAGCGGACCGGCCCATTGGGAGAAATCAGCCAGGCGAATCTGATTCTGGCTGTCCCGGATGACAATATCCACCCGATCGAGATACAAGGCCATTCTGATGGGACCCACTAAAATTCAGCGTTCAATACTCATTTTTGACCTTCCCTCCTCTGTTTTCCACGAATCAACGCGTCGGGGTTACGTTCGAGATAGTCGGCGAAACTCCGTAAAGAGCGGGCCATCAGCGTTATTTCTCTCAGAAAAATATCTAACTGATAGCGAAACTCCGAATTTTCCGACACGATTCCATCCATTTCTTCAATAGCGCCTTCGGCTGTCTCCAGTGCAGACCGCAGCGATTTGGTGGTTTTGGCCAGGTCGGCTTGAATCGGCTTAACCCGCTGGTTGACATTGTTTACCAGCTTGCGGGCATCATCAGAGGTTCGTTTGATGCTGCCGGCCAGGGGGTCGATCTGGCTGTCGACATTTCGCAGCACCGCCTGGGCGTCTTTGAGCGTTTGTTCGACATTAGCAAATAAAGGGTCGATTCTTTCATCCGCATGACGCACCAGGTCGCGGGCATCCTTCAACGTTTGTTTAAAATAGTGAAGGCTTTTGGCGAGTTCCTCAGATGTCACGAAGCTTTCGATACCTTTCAGGGAATTCCTTAAACTATTTGCGAGCTCGCCGATGGGGACTTCTTCAATTGTCTTTCCTATTTCCTGCTGAAACGTTTGAATCGTCGGGATTTCCTGAATACCCTCGCCAAGGTCTATGCCTTTCGCTCCCAACAGTCTCAGCGGTGTATCCGGATAAAAATCAATATTGATCATCTTCTGACCGGTAACAAAACTCTGCGACTCCATCTGGGCTCTTAACCCCATCTTTATCAGCGCATCCATCTGCTGTTCATAACTTTCAACCGGCGGGCCAATGCGATTGATACTACCCGGGTCTACTTTAAAAATAACCGGAATTTCAACGGACATATCTTCGCGGAGGGAATAGATCCTCATCTGGGTAACCTCACCAATTTTAACCCCCCGAAACACCACCGGTGCGCCGATTCTCAAGCCTTTTACCGATCCCTGGAAGTATGCGACGAACAATTCCGTCTTAACAAAGAATTTGCCGGAGCCAAAAACTACAATGGCGGCAACCGCCAGAACCACCGCTCCCACCACAAACACACCAATCGTCGTCTTGTTTGCCTGTTTGCTCATGAGTTATTGATCCTTCCCAACTTTTTTCCAATCAAAAATCTGCAATCCCAAATCCGCAATCGAAAGATTCCGCATTCCCCATTCCCACTTCCGCATTCGCCTTATCCTTCCCCTCTGGTTAAGAATTTATGAACCGTCGGATCTTTCGATTCTGCCAGCAGTTTTTTGGGATTTCCCTGTGCAATCATCGTTTTTGCTTCCGGGTCCAGAAACACCGAATTGTTGCCGATGGCGAAGATGCTCGCCAGTTCGTGGGTGACGATGACGACGGTTGCCCCGAGGCTTTCACTGAGTTCCAAAATCAGATCATCCAGCAGCCGGGCACTGATGGGATCCAATCCTGCCGACGGCTCGTCAAAGAACACGATTTCGGGGTCCAAGGCGATGGCCCGCGCCAGACCGACCCGCTTTTGCATACCGCCGCTGATTTCGGACGGATAGTAACCATCAAACCCTGCCAGGCCGACCAGGGAAAGCTTCAAAGATACGATTTCGCTAATGTGAGCGGGACTTAAATCCGTATATTGCTGCAGCGGAAGCGCAATGTTTTCCGCCAGGGTCATGGAGCTGAACAATGCGCCGCTCTGGTATGATATGCCGATTTTTTGCATAAAGCGGTCTCTGTCGTCAGGATCGGTATCCCAAAAACTGACGCCATCGTAGAGAACTTTCCCCTTGGCCGGCGCCTTCAACCCGACCATATGGCGCATCAGGGTGCTTTTACCGCAACCGCTGCCGCCCATGATGATGAAAATATCGCCGCGGTTGATCGTAAACGTCAGGTCCCGTTGAACCACAAAGCTTCCGTAAGCCATGGTGAGGTCCTTGACGGTGATATGGGCTTTTTTGCCTTTATTGGACTCTGGCATAAGAATACTTTCATTTTCGATTAGACCGGCCTTTTTTTTGCCGGCGGCGGCGCTGAACACTGACACCTGAAACCTGTTAATTCCAGAACCCTGAACCTCTAAACCCTAAACCTGAACGTTGAACCTCTGAACCCTACCCTTTTAAATCCCCATTATATTGCACACCACCGTGATGATCCCGGTGGCGACGATGATGGCCACAATCGAAGTGACCACCGCCGAGGTGGTTGCCTCTCCCACCGCCGAAGCACTTCGGCCGCACTGAATTCCCCTGAGGCACCCGGCCAGGGCCACCAGCACTCCGAAAACAGTGGCATGGATAATTCCGATAAAAAAGTAGCTCACCTTCAGTGCAGACGTTGTCTGATTGATATACTGCACCAGGCCGATATCGAGTACGGCGACGCCGACGATCAAGCCGCCAATGACAGCCATCAGATCCGCATAGACACACAGCAGCGGCATCATCAAAACCAGGGCCAGCATCCGCGGCAGTACCAGAAACTCCATGGGGGACACGCCCATGGTTTTTAAGGCATCGATCTCCTCGTTTCCCTGCATGGTTCCCAGCTGGGCGGCAAAAGCCGCGCCCGTGCGCCCCGCCATCACAATGCCGACCATGACAGCCCCCATAACGCGCACCATGGCGATGCCTACCAAATCGGCCACGTATATCTGGGCGCCGAACATCATCAGTTGGACGGCTCCTACAAAGGCCAGGATCAGGCCGACCAACAGGCTGATCAGGGTCACGATGGGCAGGGCATCGGCGCCGCATTGCTGGATAAATAAGAAAAGATCACTGCGACGAAAACTTGCTTTTCCTACCAGAAACTTTAAAAATGCGATCGTCGCTTCTCCGATAAATGCCAGTAGTTCACGGACAGACTGCCACAATTCGAGGGCCGATGACCCGACGCGGAAAAAAAAAGGCTCATGCGCGGTTTCTTTGCGAGCCCCCTTTCTTTCCGGGACGGCCGTGGCCAGGACAATCAGTCTGCCGACACCTTCCGGCAAACCCTCCTTGTCAAAAATAATATTATTTTTTGAACAATATCCGCTTATTTTTATTAAAAACGTCAGCAGGCCGCTGTCCCAACCGGTTAAATTCTCCGTATCGAATCCGATCCGCCGGATGCCGCCGGACGCCTCTATCTTCTTCTGAATGACGTCGGCTGAAGGAAAGCGTGCTCCGATTTTCCAACTGCCGGCAAGCCGCAGACGTAAGGTGTCCTTAGCCTGGCGATCGGAGCTGATTTCACCGGTTTGGGCGATATCTTCTTTTAACGAATTTGTAGTTTTATCCTGCGGCATCAGGTTTTCAACTCACTTATCCTACCGTACCTTCTTTTGCATTAAATCTAAATATTCGTCCAATTCCTGGATGCTGGCGAAAACCTCAAGCGTCGGAATCGCTTTGAGAATATCAAATACTTTTCGAATTTGAGGTTGGAGTTTCATAAAAGCAACCCTGCCATTGACTGCTTTCATGGCCTTTTTGGTTTTCAACAGTACCCGGATACCTGCGCTGCTGATGTAGTCGGTAAATTCCATGTCGAAAATGATGACATTCGGCCGACTTTTTAAGATTTCATCGACCTTGGCTTCCAGAATGTCAGATGTACCGGCGTTAATGGCCCCAATGGGGGATACGACCTCAACCCCCGGCTGTTTTGAGGTTGAGTTGACTTTTAGCTGCATGTGCACCTCCTTGGAAGCAAACTCGGATATTTCGCCACCATTTCGTGTGGTCGACCCGGAAAGGTTTTACCGACCCGTGGAAAATACGAAATACGAGTATCGAAATATGCAATAATTACAAAATTCTAAGGTTCAAATGTTTAAAACGAGGAAAACAAAAGCACAAGGCCTCATAATAATAGGTTATACTATTTTGACACAGTAACAGGCGTAACGGTGTTTGGCTTCAGTCATTGGCATTTTTTGCCAAATCGGTTAACCTGTTCCGAACCATTTTTTGAAAAG
>CAMYLH010000355.1:1819-5760 GCA_947259065.1 uncultured Desulfobacterales bacterium | reverse complement strand
ATGATCTGGGTTGCGAGCCGGACATCCGCATTGGTTGTGCGGACGGTATTCTCAAATCTCTGCCATTGACCTTTGACCCAGGAAGTATCATGGCAATTCAGACAGGCTGCCTGCATGGCCTTGCGACGCGTATCTCTCTCTTTTTCATCGATCAGATACTCACGGGCAATCTCGCCATCTAAAGTGGCCGGCAGCGGCAGACCGTTCTTATTTCGGATAATGGTCGTATCCGGGCTTAACGGATGCGGGTGGGCGTAAATCAGGCCGAATATGCGCCACGGCAGACGATTGTTCATCTGATGGGATCTTTCAGACACCACCGCTTCATCCGTATTGACCAGCAGACTGAGGTGGCAGGCGGCACAGGTGGGTGCGGTAAAATCTTTGCCGATGGTCCAGGGCACGGCCTTAAAATCCCATGATTTATTCATCGCTGAAAAGATGTTGCCGTGTTTGCTGGCGGCATATACTTTAAATGCCGGTACATCGGGTCCGACATGGCATTCTTTGCAGGTGTAAGGCTTTCGCGCCATTTCAATTGAAAAAGCATGGCGGGTATGGCAGGCAGCGCAGGAGCCCAGGCTGCCGTCCAGATTCACCCGTCCGACGCCCTGATTGGGCCAGCCTTCAATGACGGGAAATTCCAACTCACCGGCGGCTTCCGTATCACGGGTTTCGGTGCCGATTACCTTGAGCTTTGTCCCGTGACAATAATAGCAGGTTTCCGCCTTGGTGGCAGCATCTGCCGCCTCGTAAGCAATGTTGTCCTTATCCTTTTTTTTGGATCCGATGATGCTGCGCTCAAGCTTTTGATACAAGGGGTTTACTGCCAGATTATCGTAAGCATGTGCCATAATGTTTTGGGAATATTGCTCTGCTTCCTGGGCATGACAGGTACTGCAATCGGTGGGACTGACCACCACATGAATATCATATCCATTGTGCTCGAAGGTATCGGCATGGCTTTTGGGGTTGACCGTGTGGCATTCGGCACAACCGACCACGGAATTCTTAAGATTTTCAGGCACGTTTGTACTTGATATTTTGCGCGATAGCCCATCTACTTGCAAGGCAGCTTGCGGCGTAATTTTCGCATGGCGGCTGTTTTGCCAATCCTGAACGATTCCGGGATGAACCGACGCGTGACAATCCATACACTCGGCGGACGCTTCGCTGACAGGAAAATCCGCACCCGTTGCAGTTCCGTTTGGTAAAATAAAAATCCCCAGACAAAGCAATAGACCGGCTGTTTTCATAACCCTCTCCTATTAAGTCATACGACCGCATATTAAATTCTGATCACCTTCAGCATTAAAAATTTTTCTACGAGGCTTTTCTTGTATCGTATATTTGGGAATTAGACAAGTTAGAATCCCGGACCACTACAAGGCTGATTTAGTATTTTTTTCTGTATCGAGCTCACATCCTGAGGTGTCACAGTTAAGTTCTGTGTTGAATTCAGATCCAATCATATGTTACAGATATAACAGACTATAATCTAAAAAAGGGAATGAAAGGGAGCACCGGTATGAAAATATTGGAAAATCTATGGCAGGTCGGCGGCGCTGAGTATACCACGGTTGAAGATGCCGCTGTTTATCTGGTTCGCTTTGGCGAAAAAGCTGTTTTGATCGATGCCGGCTGCGGCAACGCTCAAGAAGCCATGTTCGAAAACATTACTAAAGTACTGCCACCCCACGTTGACATTGAATACCTGTTGCTAACTCACTGTCACTTCGATCACACCGGCGGCGCCCAGGCGACAAGAAAGCGTTACGGCTGCCGGATTGTGGCCCATGAGCTGGATGCCGCCTTCCTGGAAACCGGCGACAGCACGGTGACGGCCGCCGATTGGTACGGTGCCCGGATGAATCCCCTTAAAATCGACTTCAAAATCAAAACAAGAAAGAAAACAATTCAAGTCGGCGTTGGCCAATTGACGGCTCATCACTGCCCGGGACATTCACCGGGATCAGTGGTTTATCTGACCGAAATTGAGGCCAACCGCGTTCTTTTCGGTCAGGACGTTCATGGTCCGCTTGAGGCTTCGTTTTTATCCGACCGCGAGAATTATATACGTTCTCTGAAATTTATGATGGGGCTGAACGCCGACATTCTTTGCGAGGGGCACTTTGGTGTCTATCGCGGTAAAGATAAAGTCAGACGATTTATTCGGACTTATTTATGAACCCTTCATTTCCCGCAACATTTTTTATACTTCTTCCCGCTGCCACAGGAACAAGGATCGTTACGACCAATTTTCTTTTCTGTGACTACCGTTTTTGGCGGATTCAACAAAATTTCCAAATCGGATATATCCTCAGGCTTATCCGGTTCTAATCCGATTGTAAATTTCCAATTATTCTTTTCAAATAACGATGTGACTTCTTTCATTCGCTTTTTTGTTTGGACACGGACAATGGCAGGATTCTTTTCTGTGCCTAGCTTTGCCGCTTTTTTTCCATTATATATTTTTTCCATTTTTTCACCTTTAAAAAAAATTTAGAAATTTACCTCTGGCATAACCCGCCATAAGTGATACTTGCTTTTTGGGATCACGGACGACAGAAAACTCAAAACCAGCATTGAGCATTTTGCACTCAATAATCTTCCCCGGACATGTTGTACCAGGCGGAATACTCTAAAATTACCTTTTCTGCTATGCTGTAATCCTCACCCCGTGCAGACTCACGTTCGTTTATCATATTGGCTTCACTGCATAAACCATCTACCAGATCAAATACCATTTCATTCTCATCTGATGGCTCCTGAGCGAGAGTGGGCTCTTCATCAAGTTTTAGCAATGCTTGCGCAATAGAACCGTCTTCACACTCCGGCGGCAATTGGTTGAGTGCAAATCGCAATATTGACGCGATCACGACACTTATTCTTTGGGTAGGCGCATCAGGGCCAATTTCTTTTAGGAGCGCAAGAAATGATGAAAAATGCTGTTCACCGACAATTTCTTTAAATTCGTCTATTAATTTTTCCATGTTTCAACGAGGCCTTAGGCAAAATTGAGAAAAGCTTGTAAGCTTAATTCTAAGTTGAGCGGCTCTTTCTAATTTCGCTGAGCAGGACCCTTAAATATCGAATGCTCGAAAGTAGCAGCGCCAGACCGACACCGGTATATAAAATCGACAAATACGGTTTTGGTATCGGGGAATGTCGCAATATTGCGCCCATTGCGACCATCACGACTATCATAATATAGCTCTTCCAGGTGATAAAGGAAAAAACACACTTGGTTCCCTCCATGGGCAATATTCGTCCCAAATTCTTGTCTACGATTTTCAAAAAGCCAAAGTGGTGTATGATTAATGCGACGATGACCCCAATTCCGCCGAACAGGAAAGAACCGCGAGCTCGAAACGCATTCAGAAAAGAAAATGATAGGAACAACAGCATGGTTCCGACACCCAACCACATAAATCCGGCCAGAAACAGCAGCACCCGCTTGTTTACTGCCGGTTTAATTTTTCTCTTAAAGGGTTTCAAGATAATCCAGATAATTATCGCTAAAGTCGATCTCAAGCTCAACCCATAGCGGAAGATGATCGCTTCCATGAAAGGTGCGCCACTCTCGCAGATAATAATCTTTGAGCTTTACCATATTTTGAAGATGTAATTCCCAATCCGTGATCGCTTTTTTTTTGCTGTCGATCGATTTTTCCAGGCGGGCCTTGGTGTTTTGCGAATCTGTCTGTGAAAGTTTTTGGAGTTCCTCTGCCGTCTCTTCTTCGAGTTTCACGATTTTTGCTTTGACTGTGTCTTTAAGATCATCTTCGTACAGGGTAAAATTCTCTTCGGCATAGATACTCTTAAAGAACTGAAGTACGCCCTTGCAACGACCGGAGTTTGCAAACCGCAATTCGTCATCACGCACTCGGAACGATATTTGATCATAGAATTTTGTCTGGTCTTTATTGCTGCCTTCATTG
>CAMYLH010000355.1:0-1801 GCA_947259065.1 uncultured Desulfobacterales bacterium | reverse complement strand
ACGGCCCGGGGGAGCATTCTGCCCGGGGCTTCCCGGTTTGACGATATTAAAATCGCCGACCAGTATGTGGTTTTGATCATCATTCTTTGCACGTTTTGCCAGAAATTCGGCGACCCTCTCTATTTCATCGACCCGCCGCCGATACTTCGATCCCGATGATTTGCCGAAATAGATGTGAACGGTCGAGAAATAAAACTTGAACCAGCCGGATTGAAAAGAGCACATAAACGGTGTCCTCGCAAACTGTCGCCGGTTTTCATCGTCCATGATGAGCATGTTCTCAGGAAGCACCAACTCACCGGCCACCCCCTTGAATTTGACTTTATTGCGGTCGTATATAAAACCGAGCCTCTCGTCGTTACCGCTCCGGCCTTCAGTAACGTCAGTTACGATGTAGTCGTAATCGTAACCCAGAATCTTCATAATTTTATCAAGGGGATCAAGATTTTCGCATATCTCTTGCACGGCAAGCACATCGAACCGGGAAATTATCTCAGCGATATAGTAGAAATCCTCTGCGGTTCGATAGCCGTTCATAAAGCGGTTGTCATCGAAATTACGGATATTCCAGGTTCCCAGGATAAGTGTGGAATCTCTGGTTTTATGGGGCATCTCTTCGTCCATTTGCATCCGCAAAGCCTTCAGCCCTGAAAGTATCCTGCGGCGTGTCTTCTTCGGTTTAATGTATTTGATCGGTTTATAAAATGGCATATGCATCCTCCTTTGTGGCTCATCAAAAACTACAGAACCAGACAATCGGCTACCAGTTCCCACAAATATTTAACCTCGAGATCCGCCATCCCGTATTCTTTTTTTATGTTATTAAACTGACCGTGACAGCTATGGCAAGGAACAATCAGCATTTTTGCACCGCTGGCTTTGATCTGATCCATTTTTGCTCTGGCGTAATGAATGCGCTCCTTGTCGTATCCGGTTACCAGTGCACCGCCGCCGCCGCCACAACAGATATTCTTCATGCGGCTGGGATAAAGCTCCACCCAGGTTTCCATGCACTGATCCAGAATCCAGCGCGGTTCTTCAAAGAACGCATGCCCGAAGCGTCTCCGGGCTTTGCGGCCGTAGTTGCAGGGGTCGTGATAGGTTGCCGGCCCGTGAAATCTGGATCGGTCCAGTTTAATGCGTCCTTTTTTTATGTACTGCACAAGCAAATCAAAAACCGTTAAAAATCTGAATTCTTCAAGCGCTTGCGGGAAATGTTTTTCGAAACCCGACCGGGTCGCCAGATAGGCATGCCCTCATTCGGGCCACAGAAGGCTTTTGACTTCCAAGCGCTGCATCTGCTCGTAGATGCGCCCGGTCATGACGCTCATGGCTTCGTCATCACCGGTGAAATACCCCCAGCTCGTCCCCTCCCAGTTTGCAGATGCGACCGTCCACTCCTCTCCGGCGGCGTGGAATATCTTCCACAAGTGCTTGAGATCCTCCGTGTGAGTATTAACCAGCTTGTTGTGAATGGTGGTCAGGATGTTGGCACCGATTTTGTCAATAGGCACTTGAAAATTCTCAAATCCAGGCTCTTCTGCAAGTTCTTCGGCGACATCTTCCAGAATAAAGATATAATCTTCTTTGGTCAATCGCAGGTTGTTACCGGTTTCCAGGGCAGCTGCAAGTCCTTTATGCAAAATCCCCGGAACTTTTTCCCGCACACGCATTGCACGGATGTTGCGTACAACGTCAGAAATGTCAATGTCCATAGGGCATACATTTTCACATTTGGCGCACAGGGTACAAATCCAGGGCCAACGAGATTCCAATATCGCATCCTCGAGCCCCAGAGTGA
>CAMYLH010000354.1 GCA_947259065.1 uncultured Desulfobacterales bacterium | reverse complement strand
TGAAGCAGTACCGCCCGAGTATGGTTCCACAGACAATTGTGGCATTGGCACCGATGGTAGCCCCTTTTTTTACCAATGTGGGCCGCACCTGATCCATTTTGCCGATCTCAGCTCTGGGGTTATATATATTGGTAAATACCACCGAAGGTCCGCAGAAGACACCGTCTTCAAGCGTGAGCCCCTTGAAGACCGAAACATTATTTTGAATTTTGCAGCCCTTGCCGATGCCAACTTCCGGACCAATGACAACATTTTGGCCGATGTTGCAGCTTTCACCTATTCTTGAATTGGAAAGTATGTGGGAAAAGTGCCATATTTTTGTTCCCCTGCCGATTTTTACATTGTCATCAACGATAGCTGTTGGATGCACAAACGCACCTTGCGCTTCAGCGCGACGGATAGAGCTTGTAACAGATCCAGTAGGGGAAGTTGAATGCTTATCCAAATCGGTATCCGCATCCAGGCCCAGTTTGATTATACGGCCATTATCATTTAAAGAAGCCTGGCTGGCGTTTAAAATTTTAAGCACCCTTAAACCTTCATAACCGTCGGTAACCGGTCGGGTGCCATTGGTAATGCAGTCCAGAAAATGGCGGCATTCCTGGCGTAAAGGCTCCTCCTGGGCAATATCCACTCTTTCCGGATCCGCCTTTGTGGGAACAGGCAGGTTTTTTTTCCAGTTGATCTGGTGGGGATATAAAAGAAGTTTATCCTCCCAAGGATTGGTGTCGTCAAAAACAGCCATTCTTCTTTCGCCGACAACGACGAGTTTCTGTTCTTTAAATGGATGGAGCCAGGAGACAAAAATGTGGGCCTGCAGTCCGGAAGGAAAGTTCAGGTGGGTGGTGGTTACATCGGCGATTTTTTGATGCAGATAATTACCGCCGGTGGTGATAAGGTTTTCCGGTTCCTCCCCTGCCAGGGCCAAAATCATTGAAATGTCATGAGGTGCGAACGACCACAGAATATTTTCCTCGCGTCTTATTTTGCCTAAATTCAGCCGGTTCGAATAGATGTAATTGATCCTGCCCAGCTCTCCTGAATTGGCCAATTCTTTTAGACGTATAAACACTGGATGGTACTGCAAAAGATGGCCGACCATGAGAACACGACTCCTTTCTCGGGCCAGCTCAATTAATTCCTGTCCTTCTTCTTCTCGAAGCACCAGCGGCTTTTCGACAAATACATGCTTGCCGGCCAGCAGGCTCTCTCTGGCAATGTTAAAATGGGTTTCAGCCGGAGTTGCAATCACCACGCCTTGGATATCTTTGCTCGAAAGCACGTCGGTCAGTGCAAGACAGGTTTGGATGCCTTTGTACTGATCTTTGTAACCGGATAAAATGACTTCATTTTTATCGGATACAAGTTTCAGAGAATTAAGATTGTAAAAATTTCGAACCAGATTTTTTCCCCAGTAACCGCCGCCGATGATGGCAATAGATGGGCTTTCTGCTTCAGGTGATTGGTTAGGAATAGTTGGTGATGGGATTTTTTTTGTCATGTATTCTCCAGCATTGTAAAAGTGAATCGTAACAAGCGATGAGTAACGAGTTTAACGCACTATTTAGAAGATCTTAACGATTTCTGTAATCCAATTATCATTCTCGAAATTTCCTCAAGTTCTTTCAACAAGGGCTGGGCTTGACTTTGCGTAACAAAATTCAGATTCCGGCTGATTAAAATTTGAGTTTCAAGTTCGGCGGTGCTTCCTTGAGCGATATGAAGAAAATTAATAAATTCCTTTTTGCTGTTTCTGGCGGCACCCTCTGCGATGTTGCTTGGAATTGAGACCGCCGCCCTGCGCATTTGTGAAACCAAGCCAAATTTTTCATCTGCAGGAAAACTCGCGGTTATTTTATATATCTTTGTTACAAAATTAAGAGAACGTTTCCATACTTCTAAATTATGATGTGGTTTACCCATTTTAATCACCCCTCCTTAACTTGTCACTTTTCACTATTCACTCGTCACTTCTCACGATTTACTTGTCACTTGTCTATAACCGCGGCAATTTTCTGTTGATCTTCTTCGGCTAAATACGGATGCATCGGAAGGCTGAAAATACGATCGGATATTTCTTCACTGATCGGAAAATCTCCTTTTCTATAGCTCAAGTCGGCAAAGGCACTCTGAAGGTGCAGTGGTTTAGGATAATATATGGCGGTGGGTATCTCGGCCTCCTTTAATTGGTTTTGCAACTCGGTGCGCTGATTTTCATCAGCGGCAAGAATGGAGTATTGCGCCCAGGCGCTTCGATATCCTGCCGGAATAGCAGGAATCTGGATGTTGGGGATCGGTTTCAGCATTGCCGTGTAGCGCTGGGCGACCTGCTGGCGCAGTTTGATTTCTTCAGGAAAAATATTGAACTTGGCAAGCAGAATGCCCGCTTGAATCGTATCCAGGCGGCCGTTCACGCCGATACGGACATTGTCATATTTATGATGCCCTTTGCCGTGAACCCTCAAAGACCCCATTATCTCAGCCAGCCGCTCATCATCGGTGAAACACATGCCGCCGTCACCATAGCAACCCAGGGGTTTGGCGGGAAAAAAAGAGGTGCACCCGATGTTGCCAAAGGAGCAGGCCATTTTACCGTTTAATGCTGCGCCAAAGGATTGAGCAGCGTCTTCGATAACGAAAAGGCCATGTTCGGCGGCAATGGTGTCGATGCGGCCATAATCGGCAGGAAGCCCGAAAAGATCGACAGCAAGTATACCTCTCGGTTTCAGGACTGTCGGCAGAGAACCGGGATGCGTCTTATATGCCGGAACCGGGTGAATTGATGCATCGTTATTTTCAATTGCCTGAATAGCACTTTGAAGGTTGGCCGGATCGATGTTAAAGGTTTGGGGATCAATGTCGACAAATACCGGTACAGCGCCCAACAGGCTGAGAACTTCAGCTGTCGCGATAAAGGTGAATGGCGAAGTAAATACAGCATCACCCGGTCCAATCTGTTTGGCCAGCAACGCCATCAGCAGCGCATCGGTACCGGATGCACAGCCGATGGCATGCTTTACGCCGACATAATCGGCCAAACGATGTTCCAGTATCCCAATCTCGGGGCCCATAATGTACTTGCCATGCTCAAGGATGGCCGCAATATTGGCGTCTATTTCATCTTTAATGCGTCTTTGTTGAACAGCTAGATCTATGAATTGCATAATGATAGTTCCTCAGTTGGTGAGTTGGTGAGTTGGTGAGCAATTAGATAGTTCGTTCGTGGGTTCGTAAGTTCGTGAGAAATTAGGTTGAGAGGATAAAAAAGTTGATGTGTTTGTTAATTTTTCTTGGGAAAAATTAGTTGCTCAGCTTTTATTGGATTTTATTGATTTATTCCCATCATGACTATCCTTCAAATAATTCTTGCTGCAGCAAATATGTGTCTTTTAGCTTTAATCCACAAGGCAGTAGTTACATTTGTACCTTGTAACCTTAATAACTTAAGAACTCAAGAACTTATGAACTATTTCTGACCTCATCTTTTATCCGCTTCACATGTCCCCGACCCAGTCCTTTGACTTCGCAGCCAAGCTCAAAATACCGCCGAATGGTATCATCATTGAGAATACCGAAACAATCAATCACAGCCATGGGTTTCTCCGCCATCTTTACCATTTCATCCGGATCCAGGGAAAGATAGTCCTGGTGGCGAACGGCAATCACCATGGCATCCGCGCCTTTGATAGTTTCGGCTAAATTTATCGTCATGCGCAAGGCGGCAACGATTTTCCCCATATTGCGCAGGGCGTCACGGACCAGTTGCACCACCCGCAAACCGCGCGTGTCATTGATATTAATCGACAAGGGGGTCATTTTAAAAATATCGTCTTCGAAGCCCATGAGGGTATGATAGGCCCAGACACCCAGCCCGCCGTCCTTTGGCAGGCAATAGCCGCCAATGCCCGGACCCGGAAAAATGATGTTTGAATGGGTCGGACGGACCTTGATGGCTTCAATGACCTTGGTAAGATCGACCCCGTTGCGCTCGGAAAACAGGCTCCATTCATCTAAAAAGGCAAGCAGGGTTGCCCGATAAGAGTTTTCCACGATTTTACAGGTTTCGCTTTCAATGGGGCGATCAAGAACCGTGAGAGGATAATTTTCGACATTGAGGATACCACTGAGAAAATCCGTCACCCGCTTTCGTGACTCAGCGTTGATGCCGCTGCAGACTCTCCAGAAATCACGGATGGAAGCCACATAATTGCGTCCCGGCATAACACGCTCGAATGAATGTGCCAACAGCGGTTCCGTATTTTCCAATCCCCGCTTTTGGAACGCCCGTTTTATAATCGGATAAGCCACGTACTCGGTCGTGCCCGGAGGAACGGTCGTCTCAATCAGCACCATGCATTCGGGCTTAATTTTTTCACCGATGATTTTCAGGCTGGCCTCCAGGGCGGCAATATCCGCATGCCCCTGTTTTACATTGCCGAAAGTTTCTTTGTGGTAATCACATTGAACATCCACCACAACCACATCTGCAAGCGTAAGCACATCATAGGTAAAGCTGGCAATCAGGGTTTTCTTTTCCAATACACAACGCCGGATTAGTGGTGCCACTTCCGGGTCTTCCGCTTCCACCGGGGCCTTGCCGCGGTTCAAATATATAATTTTCCAGAAGGATCTGGTTGACGGCCGTTGCATGCCGATGACAAATTTTGAGGGTTGTCCGCTTTCAGGGTCAACCGAATCCGCAACAACGCCCGCCATCACCGAACCGACAAAACCGACTCCCATGACGACAACGATCTCCCGATGTTTCAGCCGCTGTTTCTCGACCAATGTTTGCATCTTTTTAAATTCGTTTGCGTAATCATCGTCCTTTGGCAAAGAAAATTTTTCCCCGGACGGGCAAATCGAATAATCGGGTTCGGTCTGATGACGATCCATTAGATTTTTTGAAGGGGCTTGTTTCGTCGACATGCAAAAACTCCTTTCATGGGATGGACAAAGCTCCGCCCGGTGGTTTACCTGTTCGGCTCCATACAAAACCGCACTAGTTGTATATCTAATATTAAGTACTTGAGATTAAACACAATTAAAAACAAAGGGTTTGATCACATTTTGGAGTGCAAGTCAACCAAAAACACACCCGCGGGAATAGGGTTCGTTCTAACCGATCTCAACCACGCGACTGGCAGATATTCCCATGGTCGCTATTTGTTCAAAAATATGTTTTGTTGAATCAATCGAAGTGATGAGGATCCGGTCAAACCCAAGAAATTCAATCCGATCGGGATGGGCGATGGTAAATTGCATAAATCTTTTGCCGACTCTGCCATCATCGACCACCGCCACCAGTTCAATTCTGGATTGCTGAAGAGATATATAGGCGATTTCAGCCAGATC
>CAMYLH010000353.1 GCA_947259065.1 uncultured Desulfobacterales bacterium | reverse complement strand
GTTGATGCCGTTGCCGATCAATTGAAAAAAAATCTCAAAAAACACGGTGCCTATGAGATCGACCCATCCCAGGGGGAAGAACTCCTGAAACACATCTTCAATGAAATCAAAGGTCAGGGCGAACCCGGCGTGATAAACATGGATTTCATCGGCAAATCACCCGCGTTTATCCTTAAATCCATTGGGCTGGAGGTCGGAGCCGAAGCCCGCATCATCATACTGGAAACCGGAAAGAACCATCCGCTTGTGTGGACTGAACAAATAATGCCGGTGCTCCCCATTGTCCGCTGTCGCAATGTGGATGAAGCCATCGAAGCCGCCCTGGCAGCCGAACAGGGCAACGGCCATACCATGGCGATCCACTCCAACAGCATCAAAAACATCAAAAAAATGACCAACCGCGCCAAATGCGCCGCTTTCGTCAAGAACGGATCTTGCGGATTGGCCAGTGTGGGGGTTGCCGGTGAAGGATATACATCGTTTCACATCGCCACCAACGGTGAAGGACAAACCCGGCCCAGGATGTTTACCTTAATTCGGCGATGCGTTCTGGCCGATGATTTTCGCTACCGTTATGGAGCATAATATGGCAGTCGATAAAAAGCAGGTAGAACTTATTGTAGAACAGGTGTTGGAAAGGCTATCTGTCGCTGAATCGGCGACATCCCCCGGTAACCACGAGGATAATGCCGAGGGTGTCTTTCAGGAAATGGAAGACGCCATTCAGGCTGCCGTCATTGCTCACCAGCAATTGTTGCAGTTGCCATTGGCCCCGCGCGAAAAAATCATCCAGGCGATCCGGGATGTCGGCTGGGCCAACCGCGAAGAATACGCAGGGATGGAATTGGAAGAAACGGATTTGGGCGCGGTCTCCGGTACGGTACTTAAACTGGAAACCGCCTGCGCCGTGCCCGGTATCGAAGATATCAAATCGGAGGTATTTACCGGCGACCGCGGCGTCACCATCAATGAGCGTATACCGGTGGGCGTGATCGCCTCCGTTAACGCTATAACCAATGCAGCGCCGGGCATCATCCACAACGCCATTATGATGCTGGCCGGCGGCAACACTGTGGTCGTTAATCCGCATCCGAAAACCAAAATCATTTCCGCGCGGGTAGTCAAAGACATCAATCGGGCGATTGTCGCAGTGGGTGGGCCCGCCAACTGTCTTACCACCGTCGCCGCGCCGGATATCCCCTCAGCACAATACCTGATGACCCATCCTAAAATCAACATGATCGCCGTTACCGGCGGGCATCGCGTGGTGGAATTCGCCACCAAAACCGGCAAACGGGTCCTCGCCGGCGGTCCCGGCAACCCCCCGGTAGTGGTAGATGAAACCGCCGATCTGGATCATACCGCCCAGTGCATCATTCGGGGCGCATCATTCAGCAATTGCACGCCCTGTTCGAGCGAAAAGGAAAGAGATTTTTAAAGAAATTCGTCCCGGTCGGGCACCGAGCGTCATCAACATGGACTACATCGGAAAGCCGCCTGACGTCATATTGAAACGTGCCATCGGATTGGATGTTCCGCCGGAAACCAAAATCGCCATTTTGGAGACCGACAAAGAGCATCCGCTCGTTTGGACCGAACAGATCATGCCGATTCTACCTTTTGTGCGCTGCCGCGACGCCCAAGAAGCCATGAACGAGGGCGTGGCGGCGGAACAGGGTTTGAGACACACTATCGTCTTTCACTCGAATAATCTGCACAATATTGCTTACATGTCGAGTATTGCCGACGCCTCCCAGTTTGTAAAAAACGCTTCCTCTATCGGGGGACTCGGCATTGAAGGCGAAGGTTTTAAATCGTTGCACATTTCCACCGGAGGCGAGGGACTGGCACGCCCAAGTATGTTCACCCTGATCCGGCGCTGCGTAATGAATGACGATTTTCGCTACCGCTTCGGGGCCGGCATGGATTGACGGAATCATCCAGTATCAACCCATCGGCACAACCGCCGATGGTTCGTTCAACGACCTATTAACGAGGCACTGAGGTGTGGATTTGAAGCAAAGACAAAATTTTTCATCCGGCGCTCCCCTGGAAGATAAAGTCGGGTACAGCCGGGCAGTTAAAGTCGGCGACCACGTGTTTATTGGCGGTACGACCACCACCACTGCGCAAGGAGAAGTTGAAGCCGAGGGTGATGCTTACCTCCAGACAAAAATAATTCTGCAGAAAATTGAACAGGCCTTGAAAAAGGCCGGCGCCAGATTATCGGAAGTATACCGGGTCCGGATCTACGTCACGGATATCAAACGAGCCCAGGAGTACATGCAGGCCTATTCCGAATTTTTCAAAGAGATCAAACCGGTGACGATCCTGGCCGAAGTCAGCGCGCTGGCAAGACCGGCCCACCTGGTGGAAATCGAAGCAGAAGCAATTATCGGATCTTATCTAGTGAATAAAAAATGAGAATTCAACTTATAGAGCATGATGCGGAAGACTTTTCACGCACCAACATATCTTTCTGGGCAGCGCAGAAGGGTTACCCGGTCAGGCAGACATACATTTGCAATAACGAAGACCTGCCCCCGATTGAATCCTTCGACTGGTTGATGGTGATGGGCGGTTCGCCCCATGCCTGGGACGATCAAGGAAACCCATGGCTGCAAGAAGAAAAGGCCTTTCTGGGCGACGCCCTGGCCAAAGACAAAATAATTCTGGGCATCTGTTTTGGCGCACAGCTACTGGCCGAAGCACTGGGAGGGCAGATTTTTTCCCATCGGCACAAAGAAATCGGCTGGCACGAGATAGCGTTGAACCGAAAAGGCCGGGAGTGTTTTCTCTTTCAGAATGTGCCCCAATCCTTTGTCTCCTTTCACTGGCACAGCGACCATTTTTCCCTGCCGGAAAGCTGCAGCACCTTGGCATCTAGCAAAGCTACTGAGAATCAGGCTTTTGTCTGCAAGGGTCAACCGCTGGTGGGTCTTCAGTTTCATCCTGAATACACCCGGGAGATGGTAAGCTATTATGCTCGGGAACATAGCCAGGACTGGCTTTGCGATGACTTTGTCAATGACAAAGATGAGGTTCTGGCCCGTACTGATCAATTACCGGATACGTATTGGTTGATGGAAAGCTTGCTGAATAACATCGAGCAAGAATTCGCGAGCTATCTTTAATCGGTAAAAATTCCATATTGATGGCGATTGTCAGCGGTAGGGTTGTGTTTGATGAAAGTGCCGGTGCTTTTGCTATTAATTAGAGGTGGATGCAGTAATCGGGTCAACCCTGACTTCCAGGTTGACATAATTGTCTTTTATATATTAAATGTTATTTAAAATAATGGATAGGAATCAGCTGTCAGGTACCTTTTGATTTCTAAATCCCGATGTCTCGGAAATTATAAATTACACGGATAACCCAGAAACTGCTCTAATATTCATATGTATTCCGATTAAGTAAAGAATCCTGGCCCAGCTTGCAGCCCGGCGGGAGAACCAGGTTTTCAATGTCAGAATAAAGGGGGTGATAACCACCAGGAACCAAATTAATATCCAGCCAATCTAACTCAACCCAAAAGGAGGGCTTGAAAGTGAAACGTACAACTCTATTGATTGCTGTAATCGTGTTTGCGATGTTTGCCATTACCTTGACCATCGGCGGTGTCAACGCCGATGCCGCCGATAAGGTATTCCGGCTGAAAATCCAATCCGCCTATCCGCGCGGTGACCTTTCCATGGAGCTGTTGAAGGATTTTGCATCAACAGCGAATAAAATGAGTAAAGGACGGATAAAGATCACGGTGTTCGCCGATCCGGAACTGGTTCCGGCCGAGCAGCTCTTCGAGGCCACCCAGAAGGGAACTCTGGATATGCTGCACGCCGTCGCGGCCATGTGGGGCGGGATAATTCCGGTTGGTGAGGTGGAGTTTGGTCTGCCCTATGCCTATAATCTACCCGGCGAACCGGATGTTTTCACCTCCGGCCAGATGATCCGCGATCTCTTTTTTGAAACCGGTTATGTGGACCTGCTGCGCGGGGAGTACGCCAAGCAGGGTCTCTATTGGCTGGATGTTCATTCCTATGGACCTATTTTCACCATGGCGACCAAGAAAATCACGACCTGTGATGACATGAAAGGATTAAAATTCAGAGTCGAAGGATCCTGGGCCGACTATTACAATGCCCTGGGAGCCCGCGGAACCTATATCAGCGGAATGGAAGCCTATATGGGACTGAAGCTGGGAACCATCGATGCTTCCCAGTGGGATGTCAGCGCCGTCACCGGCTTGAACTGGCAGGAAGTTGCGCCTTACCGGCTTCTGGGCGGACAGAATGATGTCGTTGTCGGTCAGATTCTGTTTAACATGAAATCCTGGGATGCGCTGCCGGATGATCTCAAAAAGGTAATGACCGCTGCCGCCGAGGATTATTTCAATAAACTTCTCAAGATCTATGATGGTGAGTTGAAAAAAGTGGAAGAACTGGTCAAGGCCGGCACGGTCATCAACAGCCCGATAGATGACGCCTGCGACCGCATGCACGAAGAGGCAGCCCTTCAGCTCTGGGACAAAATCGGTCAGCGAGATCCTGCTGCTGCCAAGGCCATCGGTATTATCAAAGATTGGAGAAAAACCCTGAAATAATATGTGAGCGCGGGATTCGAAAGCATCACAGGTTTATCTAAAACCGTTGATAGAAAAAGCCAGGAGGGTGCATTGGCACCCTCCTGGTGTTTTAATTCCATTCAACTAAATATGATTCCGTGGCGGCCTTTAACTGACAACAGGTTGAAAGGAACGAATGGTGTCGGGTTTCTGGTGTCAGGTTTCAGCAATCATATTACCGGTTTCCAGTAAAAGATTCCGCCAGAATGTTGCTTCATTTCCGATCATACTGGCAACTCCGGCAGTAAGCGACTATGCTGACACCTGAAACCTGACACCTGAAACCTGCCGATTCAACTGCATATCCCGGAGCAGTAAAATTAAAATATGGAGTTCGTTTTGTGTAGAGGAGTCGTAAATCCGAATAAGAGGCAGTAGCCATGAGTCAAATCGTCGATAAGTTTTTTGGCTGGGTTGATAAAGTGGTTGATAGATCCAGCAAAATCTTCTGCTATCTGGTTTTTGTAATCATGATCATCACCACCGCTGATGTAAGTGCCAGATATGTTTTTAACCATCCGCTTGTCTGGGGCTGGCTCACGAACCGGTTGTTGTTCGGTGTTTTCATCCTCTTTGCCGGTGTCTATACCCTGTATAAGGGCGAACACATCCGCATCGAAATTTTTTACGACCATTTTCCACCCAGAATAAAATCGATTGCACGCTGGATCGCCCTGGTCGCCTTCATAGCCTTCATGAGCGTTCTGGTATGGCAGGCCGGTTGGATGGGCTGGAATTCTTTTATGATGAAAGAAAAAG
>CAMYLH010000352.1 GCA_947259065.1 uncultured Desulfobacterales bacterium | reverse complement strand
CCTTGCTTTTGAAGAACACTTCTTCATAGTGAAGATTATATTGATCAGGCGTATGATAAAAGGTTTGATTGGGTTGATAAAACCTATTGTTTAAACATCCAGGAATCAATAGCAGGGTAATTGCACAGATGAATATCAAGAGGACATTTTCAACATTTCTTATTTCCCTTTTTTGTGCTTGCTTAATTTTCTTCTTTTTTGCCGTACCCGAATCAAAAGGTTCAAAATTCCAAATCAGGGCAACATGGGATGCAAAATGCTGTCTCAATAAATGCCACCAGGTTGTTGGTTGTTTATAATGTGGCATTTTATTTTTCTTTGTCTTGGTTCAGCTAGGCAGTCCGAGGTTCAAATCCCTAAAAAGGCTTCCCTGAACATATCGCTTTCAAGCAACTCTGTGCCGGAGCCCTGGCCGACAATTCTGCCGGTCTGCAAGACATACCCCCGGTCGGCCAATTCCAGGGCCTCACGCACATTTTGTTCCACCAGCAGGATGGTCATGCCTTCTTCTTTGAGTTTGCGGATGGTGTCGAAGACCTCGTCCACCAAAAGCGGGGCCAACCCCAGTGACGGTTCATCCAGCATCAATATGCGGGGCCTGGACATCAAACCGCGTCCAATCGCCACCATTTGCTGCTCTCCGCCGGACAGGGTGGAAGCCGGCTGGTTTTGCCGTTCTTTTAATTTCGGGAAGAGGGTGTATACGAACTCGAGGTTTTGCCGGACTTGCCGGCTATCGCTCAGAATGTAGGCGCCCAGGTAGAGATTTTCTTCCACCGAAAGGGGGCCGAAAAGCATTTTCTCTTCGGGGACGTAGATAATTCCCAGGCGGATGATCTTTTCCGTGTCGAGTTTCTGGATTTGACGGCCGTCTAATCGAATGCGACCTTCAAAGGCGTGCTGGGTTCCCATCACCGCCCTTAGCAGCGTCGACTTCCCGGCGCCGTTGGAACCGAGCACAGATACCGTTTCACCCTGACTGACCTGAAGGGATATACCCTGAAGAACCGGCAAACCGGAATAGCGAACCTTGATGTTGTCGATTTCGAGGATTTTCTCAGTCATAAATTACCTCATAAACGAATGCCTAAAATGAGCTAAAATGCCTAAAATGACTAAAATTAAGGAATTACTACGCTCTATCTTTTTTATAAAATTGATCGTTCGACCCAGAGGCTCTCGACGGGCAGAATACCATAACTTTAGCTCAATTTAGCTCATTTCAAATTTTAGATCATTCATTCTTCATTCGTCCTTCCCCAATCCCCAATCTCATCTGTGTTCCTCAGCATAGCGCTCGCCTAGATAGGCTTTAATCACGGCGGGATCATTTGCGATTTCCTGCGGGTTGCCATCGGCAATTTTTTTGCCGGAATCCAAGACAACGACCCGGTCGCTGATTTTCATTACGAGTTCCATCACGTGTTCGATCAGCATGACGTTGATACCCAACTCATCATGCACGTGATTGATGCTGGCCAAAATCTCTTCGATTTCACTGGGATTTAAGCCGGCAGCAACTTCATCAAGCAGCAGCAGTTTTGGGTCCGAACCCAGGGCGGTTGCCATGGTGACACGTTTTTGGGCTGCCACCGGTAATTCATTGACCAGGTAGCGGGAAAGCTCCTGCAGGTTTAAAAATTCCAGGATTTCCGCCGCGCGGGCTTTGGCCCGACTGCGAGACCGGGTTCGCATGAAACAGCCGACCATGACGTTTTCTTCAACGTTGAGATCGCCGGAGGCGACGTACACCTGAAAGGTGCGGGCCAGGCCGCGGCGGGCGACTTCATGTGCTTTTAACTCTGTAATATCTTTGCCCTCAAAAATTATCTGACCCGAGCTGACCGGATGCAGACCGGAAATACAGTTGAAAAGTGTTGTTTTACCGGCTCCGTTGGGACCGATCAAACCGAGCAGCTCGCCTTTCTCCATGGTGAAGGAAATATCACTGTTGGCTCTCAAGCCGCCAAAATCCTTGGTGACATGTTGAACATCGAGCAGTGTCATTATTTGCGTTTCCTCCGCCGTATTTTTTCGACGATACCCCAGATGCCACGGGGTTCAAAGGCCGAAACGGCCATGATGATCATCGCATAAATGACCAGATCGATTCCGACCAGTCCCGCCGTGGCGCCCAGCCATTCCTTGAGATAGCTTTTGAGCGGAATCAAAATGCCGGCCCCGATGATCGGGCCCCACAATGATCCGGCGCCGCCAAGCATAGCCATCAGGGCGATCAGAATCGATATATCCAGGCTCATGGTATCTTCGGGCTCGATGGCCTTAATATAACAGGCGTGGAAAGAGCCTACGACGCTTACAAAAGCAGTTGCGATGGCATATGTTTTGACTTTCGCCCAGCGCACATTAATGCCCAGCGATCGGGACACTTCTTCGTTATCCTTGATGGAACGTAGCTGGAATCCCAACCGCGATTTGCGAAACCAGTTTATGTAAAGAATGCCGATCAGAAAAATTCCTAAAATAACGTAGTAATAGTAGACATCTTCTTTAAAAATAAGTCGCCAAAAATCCGGCGGATGATATTTAATCGGGGATATCTCGAGGCCTCTGGCGGCCCCTACAAATTCCCAGACTTCAAATAGGGCTTTGAGTACCAGAGATGTGGCAATGGTGGCGATGGCGAAATAATGACCTTTAAGCCGGAAGAGGGGATAGCCGATGATAAATGACCAACCGACGGAAAAACATACGCCGATGGGCATGGATACCCAAAAGGGGATGTCCCAGCGAATCAGCAGGACCGCGGTGGTATAAGCACCGATACCCACGTACTGGGCCGCCGAAAGCGGCAGCAGCGGGAAGATTAACAAATAGATCAATACCGTGCTGGCAATCGTCAGGTCGAGGCGGGGAAAGTCTGAAAAATCCAGGGAATTTTTTATTGTTTCCATCCAAACAATCCCCTGGGTCTGAAAACCATGATTATGAAATAAGCCAGATAGACCCACATATACTTAAAGGAGGTCATGGGAACATTGGCCATCCAGTCGATGTTGAAGGTATACGTAAAAAAATCCCAGAATCCCGGAATTTCGGTTATCATTCCCACCACCAGTCCGGCAAAAAAGGCCCCGGGCACACTGCCAAACCCGCCCAGGGCAACTATCGCGAAAGCGATCATGGTAAACAACAGCCCTATAAATGGATTGACCGACCAGAAGTTGACAATTAGAGCACCGGCGACGGTTACCGTACCGCCGCCAATTCCCCAGGCCAGAGCATTCATCCGTTGGGTGGGAATCCCCATGTAGCGGGCGCCCTGGGCATTGAGGGAGGTAGCAGTCAGAGCCTTACCAATCTTGGTGCGGTTCATGAGTAACCAGACACCCCAGAAGGACACGACGGAAAGGCCGGCCGCCGCCAGCTTGGTTGCCGGGAGTATGACGCCCATTCCGATATCAAAGCTTTTACCTACCAATAATCCGTGATGGAGGGCGCGATCCTCAGATCCAAATATAAGCAAGGCTAGATTTCGCAAGAAAAGCATCAGCCCGAAAGTTCCGAGCAATTGCGCGATCATGGGGCCTCTTAGCAGAAATTTGACAAAACCGATGTAGCACAGGACCCCCAGCAAGAACCCCACAGCGGCCGCCAGCGGCAGCGTCAGCAATGGATCAATACCGGTTGCCGTCGCCGTCAGCAATCCGGTATACATGCCAATCATCAGAAATTCGCCGTGAGCAAAATTGACAATGTCCATCACGCCGAAAATAATCGTCAGGCCCAAGGCCACCATGGCGAGAACCATTCCGATCAATAATCCGGCAACTATGGAACTTAGAAGAATATCCATATTAGTTTAAAGTCTTGCTTTCCGGAGATTAAACCCATCCATGCCCATCCCTCGCAGGAAATGGAGGGATGGGAGATGGCTTTTTATTCGTCTATTAGAATTTGGGAAAGGGATAGATCATATCGGCGGATGCGACATCAAAGGGATAGACGATCTGCAGTCCCATGCTACCGTCAGGCCCTTTCTGGTATTGGCCGATGAGACCGGAGCCCATTACGTTTTGCCCCAACTCTTCACCGGAAGTCGCAAATTTAATCCCAGCCCAGGGTACCACCAACTCTTTGCCGGCAATATTAAGGTCATTGGCGGCCTGCTGAATGTCAGCCGACTCGGTTGAGCCTGCTTTTTCAAGTACATGAACCCAGGTTTGCAGTCCTGTGAAGGATCTGGCCGAAGCGCCACCAAGATCATTTCCGGTTTTGGCTTTATAAAGCGCGTTGACCTGCCCGGCCACTGGTTTGAGTTGGACCACTTGAGGCAGGAAAACGGTTCGAGTCAAAATGCCCTCGATGCTGTCTCCCAACGTACTTCGAAATTCAGGCTTTTCAAATCCGGCATCCTGACCCCAGATGATTTTGGGTTGAACTTTCTGGGCTTTCAAGGTTTTTACCATCAGAATGGCATCCGATGTATAGGAAGCAAACAAATACACGTCGGCTTTAGATGCTTTCAGGGAACGTACTTCACTGGAAAGATCCGGTGCCTTTGCGGAATAAAGCATCGATTTTCTTAAATTGAATTTGTATTTGGCGGAAAAGTCCTTAATCACTGCAGAAACAAAAGATCCCCATTCGCTGTTTTCACAGGCAGATGCGATGTTGGTAAGGTCCTTCATCGGTACGGCTGCAACCCCCTTGACCTTTCCTGTAGTCAAGCCCACTAACAGTTCAAACAGATCTTTGGTAAACCATACATCGTGGGGTGTCGTCCGCCAGAACCATTTGAAACCGCGTTTGGTAAGGGCGGGGGAGGTGGATGAGCCGTTGATCATGGGCACGCCGTATTGTTCGGCCACTGCGCTGACGGTTTTGGTAACGGAACTGTGGTAGCAGCCCAGCAGACCGTCGACCTTATCATCCAGGATCAGTTTCTTGGCCAGGTCCGAGCCCAGGGTGGGATTGCCCTCATGATCTTTAAAAATGATTTCAATTTTAGCACCCCCCATGCTCGAAATGCCAACATTTTGGGCCATCGACATGTCGACATTGGCCATCTTATTGTTGGCAATTTCGACGGCCAATTCCACACCGGCACGCAACTCGCGCCCGGCAGCGGCCGCACCACCGGTCAGCGGGTAAATCGCCCCAATTTTAATGGTCTTCTGAGCCAGGGCCCCCGCCGGGATGATCATCCCGATAACCAACATCAGACTCAACCCGTACAATCCGTATCTCAACGCTTTTTTCATGGTGTATCCTCCTTTCAGATGTTATTGGCAGCTAAATTTTAGGTAGATGTGAAATTATGATTTAGGTTCAGAAACTCTAATGGATTCATTTCAGCCTGTCAAGGTGAAATCAGAGAGGGCTGCACTAGAACGGGGCAGGTATTTGACGATGATTACCCAAAACTGCCCTGATTCGTAAACTCAGTTTGTCGATGTCCATGCTCAACTGGTTTCCGATGCCGTTGCATTGCGTGCACATGCCCAGAGGGGAGTTAAAGGAAAAGAGCGCAGGCTGTGGTTCGGGATAGGCAATACCGCAGCAGGTGCGGGCCTCGCTCATCAGTATTTCTTCGCCTCCCAGGATATGAACGATCAATCGGCCCCGGCCCAGCTTGAGGGTGGTCTCCACCGAATCGGTGAGCCGTTTGCGAAAGGACTTGGCCGCTTTGATGATCAAGCGGTCCACCACCACTTCGATGGTGTGTTTCTTGTGTTTGGCCAGGCGCTGCACATCCTCGATGGCCTGGACAACGCCATCGATGCGTACCCGCGCATAGCCTTCTTTGATCAGGGTTTGGAGACGGTGGCGATGCTCGCCCTTGCGGTTCTCCACAATGGGGGCCAGCAGCAGGATCTTGCTATTGTGCGCCAGGCCGGTGAGCTGCTCCACCATCTCCTGGGCATTGCCATGGCCCACCCGCTGGCCGCAAGTGATGCAAAATTGCTCGCCGATGCGAGCGAACAAGACACGCAGATAATCGTACACCTCGGTGATGGTGCCCACGGTGGAGCGGGGATTCTTGCTGGCGGCTTTCTGCTCGATGGAGATGGTGGGTGATAACCCGCGAATGGTATCGTATTTGGGTTTTTCCATCTGGCCGATGAACTGCCGGGCATAGGCGGATAGTGACTCAACATAACGCCGCTGGCCTTCGGCAAAGATAGTATCAAAGGCCAGGCTTGATTTGCCTGATCCGGAGACGCCGGTGATGACCACTAATTTTTTCTTGGGCAGGGTAACATCGATGGATTTGAGGTTGTGCTCACTGGCGCCGCGCACCTCGATGGCATCCAACTCTGTGGAAGCACGTTTTCGCCTACGCAGCATCTTTTGGGATGTAGCTTGTTTCTTAGCGGGCATGAATGGTTCGATCCTGTGCGTTGGCTACCTGAATTTGTAAAGGGGCGCGAAAGCTACCTCCATCGTGGCTAAGATGGCGCTTAGGGCAAGGCCATTTGGATGAGGCTGTATTGCAATCCGCCAACGATCGCTAACATAACGCAGCCAGAAGCTTCATTACCTAATTTGGGGCGGTTCAACGTTCAAGATTCCCGGTTGAAGGGTCCTAAAGAGCAGTATCCTAAGGCGATTTCGCATCCATAAGGCCAGCAATGCTGTTGCACCCATTGGGCGAAAAATCCCATCCGAGCATCGTGTTCAAACATAAGCAATTGCAACCTCTGAACCCGGAACTCTGAACCTGAACCCGGAACTCTGAACCTGGAACCGCTTATTTTAGCTTATAATATTTTCCGAACATCATCCAGATGCAGGCGGGCGTGCTCATATGCCCAGACGATAAATCGTCCCAATTTCCCGTGTCCGTGAAAGGCGTGTCGGCCTTCGCGATCCAGATCTTTATCTTCGATTCCTTCGACAAGGGCAATCGTATCCCGACGCACAGACTGGAATTTTTCGAATAGTTCATAGAGGGACAGGCCGTCCAGCTTTCTAGGCTGGGTGAGGTTGAAACGGTCGACATTAAAATCTTCCGGAGAGCCGGGGCCGCCGGCCAGAATATCTTTAAATAGCCACTGCATCGAGCGTTCGATGGTGATAAAATGGGCCAGGACTTGCTGCACGGTCCAGCCCGGATCTTCCGGATATACCATCATCTTGAGCTGATTGGCACTCAAGTCTTTATAAAAGGTGATGATTTCTTCTTCGTTATTTTTCAATTCTGTGATGATGCCGTCACGTCTGCTATCCATGGATTCCCCCTTGCGAAGTTGATCAAAGAATATTTTCACCTTATGCGTTAATTTGAAAAGTGTAAACCGAAGAATTAAAAATGATCAGATTCCCTATAATATCGTCAGGTCTTCATCTTTCAGATCCGATACAAACATATGGCCGGGGGCGTGGGTGATCACACGCGAAAGCGGGGTGGAAGTTGCCGCCAGTTGGGACGTTACACCGCAGGCCCAGAAGACGGGGATCTCTCCGGGCTTGATGGTTACGGGGTCGCCGAAATCCGGTTCGCCCAGATTACTGATGCCGATGTTTTCAGGATCGCCCAGGTGAACCGGTGCGCCGTGGGTGAGATGGAAACGGGTGGTCACCTGAACGGCCCTGACGGCCTGCGCCGCTGTCATCGGCCGCATGGTCACTACCAGGGGTGCGGAAAAAGGACCGGCTGGTGTGCAGCGTTTGTTGGTAATGTACATGGAGACGTTTTTACCTTCCTCCATATTTCTGATGGGCAGGCCGGCCGCCAGCATGGCGTTTTCAAATGAAAAACTGCAGCCCAGGAGAAAACTGACCATGCTGTCATTGAAATAATCCGAGACATCTTCCACCTCGGTATTGAATTCCCCGTTTTCAAAAACTGTATAGCGGGGAAGATCCGTGCGCAGGTCGGCACCGGGGGCGATGATCGGCTCGACTTGGCCGGGTTCAAGTACATCTAAAATCGGGCAGGGTTTGGGATTGCGGACACAAAAGAGCAAAAAATTAAAGGCTTCGGCGGCCGGCAGCATCACCAGGTTGGCCTGCAGATAGCCTGAGGCGGCGCCGGATGTGGGGCTGGTCCATTTGCGGTTGCGAATAAGTTGCCGCAATTGTCGGGGAGAAACAGCTGGGCTCATGGTTTTTAGCCTCCTAAGTCGTAAATCCGAACGAAGAAATATACACCGTTGGGGAGAAGTTAAGCTTCAGCATATGCACCGGCTGCTTCCAACGCCTGGTTCAGCGTGTGGCCATCGACACCGGCCGGTAATGGTACCTGTGGTACCCGGTCACCTGCCGGCCAAAGCAGATCCATTTTCCTTTCCTCGTTTGATGGCTCCGGTGGAACCTTCATCGCGACGAACCTCGCGCATCTGTCCGCCACCATGGGCGGCGACACCGCCATCGTCGATATGGACTTTCAGTTCGCGCCCGTACCCCACTATTTCGACCTGACGCCGAAGCGCGGCCTGCTGGAGGCCCTGGCGAACAGCGGCGAGCTGGACGGAACGGCCATCGGCGCCTACGCGGTGAAGCACGAGAGCGGTCTGCGCATCTTCGCACCGATTCCCGATGCCCAGGTGGCCGTGGATTTCAATCTCGGCGACCGCATGGTGCAGGTGCTCGATGTCCTGAAGCATCGCTACGAACGGACGATCATCGATCTTCCCCGACACCTGGATGAAAACAGCGCGCAGTTGCTGAAGTCCGTCGACGAGGTGCTGCTGGTCATGCAGCAGTCGCTGCTGGCCGTGCACGACGCCGTGCGCCTGAAGACCGTTCTGGTCAACGAGCTGGAGATTCCGGAAGAACGCATCACCGTGATCGTGAATCGATACACCAAGAACAGCACCCTGGACACTGACGACATCGCCAGCGCGCTCGACGACGAAGACCTCGTGCTGATTCCCAATCAGTACAAGCTGGTCGCCGAGTCTCTGGACATGGGCGAGCCGGTGGTCGAGCAGGCGCCTACCTCGGCCGTCAGCAAAGCCCTGGTGGGCCTTCAAGGCCGGGTGCTGGGACAGCAACCCCAGGAAAACAGAAGCTTCCTGGCCAAACCAGTCATGCGTCTGAGAGGTTAAGAGCAATGGTAGCAGTCATCAAGAAAACGAGCCCGCACTCTGCGAAAGCGTCTACTGCAGAACCCGCGGACGTGAACGAGCGATCGACGGCTTCTCTCAGCGCCAACGAG
>CAMYLH010000351.1 GCA_947259065.1 uncultured Desulfobacterales bacterium | reverse complement strand
CCTGGCCTGTCTGGGCGTCATGCTGGCCATCGATATGACTGCCAGCATTGTCGCAGTTGCGGTGCTGTTCGGAATTTTACAATATCTCAGGCGCACCGCCGGTCCTTCCCGCTGGGCCGACAGCCGCAGATCGCATCATCTCCAGCTTATCCGGGAAGGCCTTCTGGCATCCACCACCGCGCCGGAACATGCGCGCGATTGGCGTCCCCAGATCCTGGCATTTTCCGATAACCCCCAACGGCGGTCCCAGCTACTTCGGTTTTCGTCCTGGATTGAAGGCGGCAGCGGACTGACCACCGCTGTTCAAATTTTGGAAGGCACGGGGCTTAAAATGCACAAGTTAAGACAGGAGGCCGAAGCACAACTTCAGCGGGATATTCTAAAAGATGACGCCTATGCGTTCCCCCTGGTCGTGACGACGCCAAATCTCGAAATCGGCATCCAAATCGTAACTCAGGCTTACGGCATTGGATCGTTAAAGGCCAACACCTTTCTTCTCAATTGGCTGGGCCGATCGCCCGCGAAAATTTTGGGTCTTCATGACCGGGAATTCGGCCGCAACCTTCGGGCCGCCCACCATTACGGCTGCAACATTGTCATCCTGGATGTCAAAGCGGACAAATGGTCTGCCCTGGAAGCGTCCGACGGACAGGATCGCTGCATCGATGTCTGGTGGTGGGACGATGCCACCAGTCGGCTCATGCTCCTGATGGCCTATCTAATGACACGAAACGATAAATGGCGTGAAGCGAAAATTCGCTTGTTGGCTGTCGCCGAGGGCATCGGCGCCGATCAAACCATTGAAAGCCTCGAAGAAATGCTCGAAGAGGTGCGCATTGAAGCGGAACCTGAAATCGTTAAAGACGTCGATGCCGACACGCTCGCGGAATATTCGGCCGATGCTTCCATGGTTTTTCTTCCATTGCGCATCAGAGACAACCAGGTATTGGATCCTTTCGGCAATTCCATGGAAAAGACGCTTTTTCTTTTACCGGTGACGGCGATGGGTCTGGCCGCCGAAGACATTGAATTGGATGCCGAACCGGAAGACGGCAAAGCCGGTGAAATGGCGGAGACACTGGACACCCTTGAAGATACCCGAAAAATAGCGCAGGAGGCGGCAAAAGAAGCTGCTGAAGCGACCGAGGCGGCCGCAAGAGCCAGACAAAAAATAGCAGACATATCGGCGGATCCTGAAGCAATCGATGATGAAATCAAAGCAAAAGCTGAAAAAGCGGTCGAGGAAGCCGAAAAGCAGGCTGCTAAAATGACCCGTAAAGCTGCCAAGACAGCGGCCAAAGCCGAAACAGCCGCCCGGGAGGCAGAAGCGTCCGGAGCTGTTCAGGAAGATTCTGAGGAGAATTAGGGGTTGGATACGTTAACGACATCGATACCGAAATACTTGGCAGATATATCCAGGTGTTTATCGGCTGTTAGTAGCGTTAAATCGCCTTCCGCAGCAATTGCAAGATGGAGTGCATCCAAAGTTTTCAGTGATGCGGAAAATTGGACAATCCAGGTTTTCGCGGTTTGATAGTGCCTGTCTTCCACAACCGTCAACCGGTATAGAGATTGTTCAAGGTGAAATTGAAATTGTTTAAATATTTTATTCCCATCTTCAGGTGATAGATTCTTTTCCCTGACCTTACGGGAAAGAGCTGAGGCGAATTCAACTTCGGTCAAAGAACTGATGCAGGGCCGCTTAGATCTAAGAATAAGCTTTTCCGCCGTCTCGCTGATCGGCTCGGGATAGTAGTATGCGACAAGAACACTCGTATCTGCATAGTACATCAATAGCCTTCTTCCTTTCTTAGATCAATTACCGTTTCACTCAAGGGTTTCCCAGTTGTCGATATAGAATCTCGAAATTTTCTTAAGCTGGGCAAGGCATTTTCCCTTTTTGGAGATACCAATAGAGCAACCTTTTTCCCACGACGTTTGATAATTATTTTCTCGCCGCGCTCAACCCTGTCCAGCAGGATGCTCAATTTACCACGGGCTTCTTTTACATTGACTTCGAGCATGTTAATGACTCCTCTTAAGACATTTTCTCTAAGAATAACTTTTCATTTTGTGTACACACGTAATGTACACACATGCTAAAGAATTGTCAAGTCCATACAAACCATTACGGCTTGAATGATATAGAGTGAGCAAATTCAATCAGTTGTAAACCTTGAACCCGGAACCGATCCGTTTAGGTCATAATTTCGAAACCCTTCCCAATTTCGTGGGGCTTACTATCGGAATCTCTTCCTTTCGTTCAATCACCCGCATGGTTTTCCATTTCCCGCCTAAAAATCGCACATAAAATACAAGGCCGAGCAGGATGATATAAGCCGTGGCGAAGACCCAGGCAACCATCAGACCGTATTCTAAAACGACAACAGTCAGATAGACCGGCACAATAAATACGAACAGCGATAAAAATACGGTCATCAGCATCACATAGCGCGTATCCCCCGCGCCTTTGATGGCGGAGCAAAATATAATGTTCATGGTATCAAATACGGAGTAAACCGCTACGAAACGCAGCAGAATAATACTGTAACCGTAAATCTCGGAAAATCCACCGGGGTCGGCCCGCAGGGCAAATGGCGCCACAAAGATATCGGGCACCAGCACATAAGCCGCAGCGATACTGAGCATGTAAACCAGTGTCAGATGAAAGCCGGAGTAGACGGCTGACTGGGCGCGGCCGGGTTTGTCCGCCCCCAGATACTGGCCTACGAGCACGGACACGGCAATGCCGCTTCCGATCATGGGCATAAAAGCAAGGGTGTTGATGTTAAAGGCGATATTCGTCGCTGCCAGGCTGGCGATTCCCAGACGGCCGACCAACAGAACAAATGCCGTAAAACCGGCCATCTCCAGAAAAAACTGCACCCCTGAGGGGAAGCCGTAACGCAACAGCCGCACAAAGAGGTCTCTTTCCAACCGCCACCCCTTGATGGTATGAAAGGTTTTGTTATTCGCCCCTGAGCTCAACAGGAAAAAAAACGACAGCAAAGAAAACACGCCCGCCACGACCGTGGCTATGCCTGCCCCTCTGATACCCAGCTCGGGAAAGCCCCAGCGGCCGAAAGTTGACCCACAGCACGGGCCAGGTCTTGCCTCTGCCGCTGAAAAAACCGGACAGGGCATAGGATGCCGCATAAGCGCCGCCGCCCATGCACAGGATCTGAAAATAGGCCACCTCGTTTTGTTGCACCAGCGGGCTGTGGCCAACCAGGCGGAAAACAGGACCTGCAAATGGAATGGCGCACAGTATTAAAATCCCTCCAAACAATGAAATATAGACGCCTTGCCAGAGCGCAGGGCCAATACGGTCAAACCGGCGGGCACCATAATACTGGGCCACAAAGGTCGTGACATACCCGGCCGTGCCCATGAAAATACTGACCATCGAAAAGTTAAGCATGCCGGCCGGCATCGCTGCGGCAATGGCCTCGGGCGAGTACCACGTCAAAAACATGCGGTCCACAAAGTGCTGCACCGACCAGGTAGCTGTGCTCAGAATCAAAGGGATTGCAACGACAAGAACCTCGCGGTATCCGCCCTCGCTTCTCCATCGGTTTTTCAGGTTTTGCATCAACAGTTGCCTTTACCACAGATATCGTTAGCCGTGGCTGATTGGTTGAGTCGTTTATAGGTTAAGTGTATCCCAAGTTGAGCGGTTCAGAGTTCTACGCTCCGGGTTAAAACACCCCTTGATAGTTCGTGCCAAAGGGATTCATTTTATCGCAGTTTTATGACCGCTTTGCCCGCATTTGGCATTCACGATTCCGTATTCCAAATTCCCTATTTCCCTTCCAACTTCCGCATTCCCTCTGGGGCCGCTTCTCTCCGAGGCGTAGGATCGTGCCCCTACGAGCCGGAGGAGAGGCCGGAGGCCAGCGTCCTCATCCGAAAAGCCCCGGTTCAATTAACGCGCTTGCGTGAACAAGTCAAGGACAGTCGTTATATTTTTTTAAGCAACGCTATGAATTCTGGTTGACAGGAGTATAACTATTGTTATACTGATGAGGTATGAAAACTGCAATTTCATTACCGGACGAAGTTTATCATTCCGCGGATCAGCTTGCCAAAAGACTCGGTATGTCTCGAAGCGAGCTTTATTCCAAAGCCGTCTCGAATTATATCAATGCCCACAAAAATGAGGCTGTGACCCAGGCTTTAAATCAGATTTATGCCAAAGAAAAATCTGAGATAGACCCGGTTATCAATGTGATGCAACTCAGATCTTTACCAAAGGAATCGTGGTGATCCGGCGGGGTGAAATTTGGTGGGCGGAGCTTCGGGAGCCGGCTGGTTCGGGACCTGGTTATAAAAGACCCCTGGTTGTGATCCAATCGGATGATTTCAATAAAAGCCGGATCAACACAATCATTGCCGTCGTTTTAACGACCAATATAAAATTAGCAGATTCCCCCGGTAACGTCATGCTTCCGAAAAAAATGACAGGGCTTCCAAAAGACAGCGTTACCAACGTGTCGCAATTAATCGCTATCGATAAATACTATCTGTCCAAGCGAATCAGAATTTTGCCGGCCGGCACCATGAAACGCATCGATGACGGATTGAGGCTTGTTTTATCTCTGTGAAAACAGGAACAATAGCAGGTCCGGTATAAATCTTACCACCTAGATTAATGGTCCAAATATCAGCCCGATTCATACATCTCCCCACTGCTCGGAATGCGGCTATGTTTTCTAGTTTGCGATTTCATCATGAATCCTGAACCCATGAACGCTTCGAAATTTTTCCCTTTTCAAATTCTTTGCGAAAATGTTAAGAAATCATTTTTTGTCTAATGAAGCTCCCCGCGGCAAGCTGCGGAGTATCCGTAAGTTGTTATTGTCGATTTTATCGCAGCAAGCTGCGGGGAATTAGACCCTAAAAGAGATTAATTTCAATCGGAAAATTAAATTTATTGACTGTGCCCAGGCAAAGTTGCTGGAATACGTGAATTCAAAAATGAATTTCATCCTTATTACCAATTCCGCATTCCGCATTCCAAATTCCGAAATCAAATAAATCCGTGTCCCACTAGAAAACCTAACTCCTGTTATTGGCAAAAATGGAACTCACAAACCCCTATAGGGTGCCGGCATCCGAAATCAAATCGCGTACCCTCAAGATTCAGCAAGAGCTCCGGCAAGATGAGATCGATGGTCTTTTTATTGTGCAGCGGGTGGACTTGTTTTATTTTTCGGGGACCGCCCAAAACGGGTATATGTATATCCCGGCGGAGGGCCAACCAATCCTGTTTATCAAGCAATATCTTCCCAGGGCCGCCCAAGAGTCTTCCGTTGCCGATATCGTCAAAATAGGATCGATAAAGGACATCCCGCAGTTAATTGCCGACCGATACGGTCGCCTGCCGGGGATGCTGGCATACGAACTGGATGTTTTACCGGTTAACGATTTCAAATTCTACCAAAGCCTTTTTGAAGCCAAAAAATGCGTGGACGGATCTCCCCATATCCTGAAGGTCAGAAGGATCAAATCCGACTGGGAAATTGCGCAATTGGAAAAAACGGCTGACATGACCGCCAAGACCTTTGAATATATGCGCGCCACGATTCGCCCGGGACTCAGCGAAATAGAATTTGCCGGCATGTTCGAAACCTTTGCCCGCCGACTGGGTCACGGCGCCCGCATCCGGGTGCGGCATTACCAGACCGAAGGCTATCCCTGGCACGTTCTCAGTGGCAAAAGCGGCGGCCTGGCGGGATTGCTGGACTCCCCGGCCAGCGGCGAAGGGACATCGGCAGCATTTCCGGTTGGCGCCGGACACAAAAAGCTTTGCGCCAGCGAGCCGATTATGATCGATTTAGGATCCGTATTAAACGGATATCATCTGGATGAAACCCGCATGTTTGCCATCGATTCCATGCCCGATAGAGCCATGAAAACCTGCCGCGTCGCCATGGAAATTCATAATGCGATGATTGAAAAAGCCAGACCGGGCATAGCCCTTGGCGAGCTTTTCGACCACTCGGTGCGGCTGGCCGAAAAACTAGGCTATGCAGACTCCTATCTGGGCATAGCGGGGCACAAAGTGTCTTTTATCGGTCACGGCATCGGTCTGGAAATCGTGGAACCCCATATTATTGCCAGAAACAGAAAAGACCGTTTAGAACCCGGAATGGTTTTTGCCCTGGAACCGAAATTTGTGTATGAAAACGAGTTTTGCGCCGGCATCGAAAGTGTCTTTCGGGTAACGGAGACCGGTACGCGTCTTATCAGCAAGGTGCCGGTGGAGGTGTTTGTTTGTTGATTGAGTTAATTGAGTTTTATAGGTTGATTGAGTTGAAGTGAATATAAATAAGGAATGGAAAGCATTTATTAAAAGAAGAGGATATAACAAAATGACTTCTACTGGCATTCTAAAACCCAAATCGGCTCAAGAAATACATCTATTGATGAAAGTCGCATTAGGCCGGGAAAAAGCGGATCTGACCATCGTCAATGCGCAGGTAGTTAATGTCTATACCGGAGAAATTCTGGCGGACCAGGGTATCAGCATTAAAGGCAAATGGATTGCCTATGTGGGCAAAAGCGCCGGGGATACCATCGGTCCGCAGACCAAGATCATCGACGCCGAGGGCCAGACCATTATCCCCGGTCTGATCGACGGCCATACCCATATTGCTTGGATGTTCACGGCAGCCGAATTTTTGAGATACGCCATCTCCGGAGGCACCACCACGGTTGTGACCGAAACCATAGAACCCTACCCTGTCTGCGGCTACGAGGGAGTCATCGATTTTCTGGAGTCTTTGAAGCACCAGCCCATAAAACTCCTGGCAACCGCCCCTGCCATGGTCTCCATCAGCCGCACCGCCCGTGAGATGCCGCCGCAAACCCTGGCAAAACTGCTGGCCCGGGACGAGGTCATCGGATTGGGCGAGAGCTACTGGCAGGCGGTGCTGCAGGAGCCTGAGCAGTTTTTGCCGCGCTTCGAACAAGCCCTTGTCGCCGGCAAAACCCTGGAAGGACATTCGGCCGGCGCCGGCGACAAAAAACTTGCCGCCTATGTTGCCG
>CAMYLH010000350.1 GCA_947259065.1 uncultured Desulfobacterales bacterium | reverse complement strand
CCAGCGGTCAGTAGGCTGCCGCAATCGCTTGATCTCCGATACTGCTGTTGGCAACTTCATGACGATAGAGTCGGGGCACTGAATAGGCGCGGGCCTCTGTGCCATTAGATATTCCGATAACACGTGTGTTGCTCGAAACATTGGGGCTATTATCTTTTAAATACGAGTCGTCCAATGGCGTGAAGGCATTACGTCCGATACCGTGACGGAATCGTTCGGGGTCAAAGCCAATGGATTTGGCCTGGGTCACATCCCAGCGCTCTCCGTGAAGATCCACAATATAGCTCTTGCCGTTCTCCTCAATAGCTCTGGAGAAGGAAAATCCTGAAAAAATCGGGATCGTTGCTATAATCACAATAAAAATATTTATAAACCATATCTTACGAGACATAATCCATCTCCTTTCCAACAGGCGTTCGCAGTTTCGGGGTAGCTTGATAGTTTTATTTTCCGGTCATTCAATCTAAATAGGGTTAATCTCATTATATATCTCATTATATTAGCCTCCTATGTATTAGATTCGTCTACCATCCTATAGGAATCCTTACACTACCGGGCGCTGAGATTTATTACGGGGATTACCTCCATAATGCCACAGATTGACCATTGGTGCGAAAGCCGGAGGGTAAACAACATTGGGGCTGAGTACCATGCACTTTGATCCCTGTAATGAAATTTAGCATATGGCACCGCCTGCCGACAGCCCGATGAAAATTGGCAAATCAGAGGCTAATCCTAAGAATTTTCAACACCGCAGCGGCTGTGCTTTCGGTTTAAAACTGGAATCGCGAATAGGTGTTGGATTGATGAGATTGACTGTGAAACAAATTACATAATAATTTACCACGTATTTCCACAACTATCATAAGAATTGTTTATTGTTCGGAACATAACTTACTGTTATAAAAAGAACTTATTATGCAAACGTAAAAATAAATACGACTTAGCACGATTATTGCTTAATCAATAATTTAATAAATGTGAGGTGATAGAATTATGAATCAGGTTTATTTGGAAATGACTGACCAAAATACGATCATACTCAGTAATCGATCAGGAAAAGATCGACGGGCTAAAAGCGGTTTTAATATCCGGTCATTATTATTTGGCGGCAGGAGAGAAAAAATACGTCGCCGGGAGGATACAAGAAGATTTTTTTTTGTTGACCATTACAGTCCGGGGCTTTTTTTTATTATTGTGTCTATTCTTTTTCTGTGTGTCATTGATGCATTGTTAACGCTACGTTTACTAAATCAAGGGCATTATGAAATTAACCCAATTATGGCATATTTTCTTAAGTTTGGACCTTACACGTTTTTCATCGCCAAATATCTATTGACAATCATACCGGCAATTTTACTGCTAATGTTTGGAAATATCGTTCTTCGAATGATAAAGAGCACTCGTTCAGTGCTGTATGCTATGGCTGTGTTTTATCTAGCAGTTGTTGTCATGCAGTTGTATCTCGTTTCTAATGTCTCATCTAGTCCTGACCTCAAACTACCACCCAAAATGCTAACGGACACAAAAATTGTTTGCCGAATGGATACTGCCAACCACTGCCCTGTTCCGGTAATTTCACTCAAAGCTTGAATTAGGAATAAAACGGGATTTTCGCTGAGGAAAAAAAATATGAAAAACTAATCATCAGGTGTTTCCGAATCGGGTCTTTGCTTGGTATTTCTCCGTTTTGGAGCCTTGCTAGCGGCTGCTGTTGACTTGGAGTCGGCGGTTATTTTTTCTATTACAGCAGCATGGCTATCCTTGGGTTTGGGCGGCTGACCGGAATCTGCTGCGCTTCCACCTCCCCCTAGTTTACGGCGAATGCTGCCAAGTTTGCTGGCAACGTCAAACCAAAACGGTCCACCCAACCCGATTAGGGTGCCGGTAATGATTACAACAAAAAGCCACTTTAAAAATCCCCAGGGATCTGCTAAGGCAGTCTTGACAATCCTGGGAATGATTGAGCTTTTTTTTACAGCGGCACCCTCCGCTAGGCTGCTCAAGACCGTCCTGCATTGAGGGTCGTAGTTTTTTAAGGTCGCCGGATCCCGGTCTTTCGGGCAGTGCGGGTAGAACTCCCATCCGATCGGCAGGCCCAGTCCGCTAAAATTGCCCATCAATTCATTGTATTGATTGAGGGCCGTCTTAATTTCCTCAATATTATTTTTTTCTGTGTCGGATTTGTCAGCCTGCCGTTTTTGCGCAGACGCTATGGCTAACTCAATATTGTCGGTCTGTGCGATGACCGTGGCCGTCAGCTCCGGATCATTTAGATACCTCTCAAACAGTCGGATGCCGTGAATATTGACCGCGATCGCCAGAGCAATGCCGACCACAAATGATAAAAACTGCGCCCGCCTTTTAAAATAGTTGGAAATGGCTTTTTCATATTCTTCGTATTTTTTGTCAAATTTTTTCAACCGCGCATCTATCGTCAAATTCCCCTGCAACTTGATGTACTTGAATACATCGGTTTCGGGAATACGGTTAAGGAAATCAAGGGCAGTGACTTCAGTGTAACGCGAAAGGGGATTGACTACGCGATCCGGCAACCAGCTTAGCTTTTGGAGCTTTACCAGCGGGTTGGTGGTCATTTTTTTTATCAAATCTTCCCGTAAATCTCTCAGTTCTTTCGCTAAATCCTTATTTTCGTCTTTGATTGCCTCTTCAACGTTGGTTTTAATAGTCGGTGCTATCACATCGTCAAAGTGCTGTTCCAGCATTGCCCGTAACCCCTTGGAGCGAAGACCGAGCGCCCGGTGGATGATTTCGATAATAATGCTGACGACCGTCGCAAGACCGGCGAGGGTCAGTGCAAATGCAATCCCGGCATCCAAAAGTTGCATGAGCTAGTGTGCCTCCATTTCGTTTTTTTTGGTTATTGGATATTGTTGGTAGTTTGTGAATTTGAACATCTCGATCGTTTCAAAGGTATAATTATCCAGTGATAGCGTTGCTGTTTTATAACCGACAGTCATCAGGCCGGGCGGGCTTTCCTCTTCATCAATATCGGCCGGGTTATCCGTCTTTGAATTAACCACGATTGCAAGGAAGCGCTTGAATTCGCCCGAATTAATTTTTCTGCGAATATCTCCGCGCACATAAAGGTCATAAATTGCACGCAAACCGATATTATCGGCAAGCCCCCCATCCATCAGATGCAGGTAAGGATGGTTCGTTTGTCCGTCGGGTTCAGCATATATGTAGTTATTGTAACTCGCGTAATAGGAACGTTTGTTGATCCCGTAGTCTTCCAGTGCATCTTGATCTGCTTCGGGAATTTCATAGCCCTGGGGTTTGGCATAATTAACGATACTGATGGGAGACAGCAAAAACGGGAAGGCCGATGAAGCGGCAACGGCACGGGCCACGGGGTACGATCCGATATCCGAACCCAGATATCTGAATTGCGGATCGGTAAATTCGAACCGGGCTCCCTGGTAAAGATTCGTGGCGTTGATGATTAGAAACGGACGCGTGGCCTTTTGAGCTAAAACATCAAAAGAAGCCGACTCGAAGACGGTCTCGTCATAGAGTTCGGCGGCCAGATCAATGCGGCTGAAATCGTATGTTATTGCCGAAGGCGGATCCTCGAAAGGTAGATTTTTCGAGTAGTGGGCACAGGCTGCAACCGTAAAACCAACCAGAGTTAATGTCAAAATCCGCTTCCATTTGATTTTAAATCTTTTCAAAGCGCACCTCCATCGGTGAGAAAACCGTGGTGTCTTCCAGAACAATCTTCATATTTTTAGGAGTAAAATCCTTGGGGACCCCGAGTGAGACCGTGTGGGTCCCCATATCCAATTCAATTGTCTGATTGGTTGTGCCTTGATTCCTGCCTCCGATGATAACGTTTCGGTCTTCCAAAAATTTAAATTTAACATCTGCGCCAACGATTTGTCCTTGTTCGTTGGTGATGTCTGTGCGGTTCTCTATTTCTACCAGTCGAACTATAAATATTCTATGAGCCCTCTACT
>CAMYLH010000349.1 GCA_947259065.1 uncultured Desulfobacterales bacterium | reverse complement strand
TCAAAATGATTGTCGGATTGGTGACAAGGTGCAGATTTCAGAGTCCCGTCCACTGAGCAAAACCAAAAGGTGGCGGGTAGTTAAAATCGTTGAAAAGGCTGTTTGATTGTAAGGGGAAGAGAAAAAAATGATTCAAGCAGAAACACGATTAACCGTGGCCGACAATTCCGGGGCCAAAGTGCTCTATTGTATCAAAGTGATAGGCGGCTCCCGAAGGCGGTATGCATCCATAGGGGATATCATAGTGGTGTCCGTCAAAGAAGCCATACCGAATGCCAAGGTGAAAAAAGGAGAAGTGTTAAAAGCCGTCATTGTTAGAACCAAGAAAGAAATCAGAAGACCGGATGGATCTTATATCCGATTTGATGACAATTCCGCGGTTTTGATTAATGCGGCTAGAGAACCCATCGGCACCCGTATTTTCGGACCCGTAGCCCGGGAGTTGCGCGCCAAACGGTTTATGAAAATCATATCACTGGCACCGGAGGTGCTGTGATTGCCAATCGGAAAGAGTTCCGGAGAATAACTGCTTATGTTGACAAATAAGTGTTCTATAAAAAAAGACGATAAGGTAAAAGTCATTGTCGGCAAGGATCAAGGGAAAATCGGTAAAGTCCTTAAAGTCGATCGAAAGAAACATCGCGTCCTGGTCGAAAAAATAAATATGGTCAAGCGTCACAGCAAGCCGAGCAACCAGAACAAACAGGGCGGGATTATTGAAAAGGAAATGCCGATCCAATGGTCCAATGTCATGGTGATGTGTGGCAAATGTGTTGCCCCCGCACGGATCAAGATGCAGCGGCTGGAGGATGGAAATAAGGTCCGGGTCTGTGTGAAATGCAACGAAGCGTTGGATACATAGACGTGGGTGCCGGAGGATCAGAATGTCACAACTAAAAGAGTTTTACGAAAAAGAAGCAGTTCCGAAGCTGATTAAAACTTTCAATTATAAGAACATCATGCAGGTTCCTAAACTGGAAAAAGTTGTTTTGAACATGGGGCTGGGTGAGGCGATTCAAAATATCAAGCTGCTGGACGCTGCGGCCGCAGAGCTTCAAACCATTGCCGGTCAGCATCCGGTGATAACTAGGGCTAAAAAATCAATTGCCGCCTTTAAACTGAGGGAAGGGATGCCAATCGGGTGCATGGTGACTTTGCGGCGTAGTCGCATGTACGACTTTTTCTATAAGCTGGTGAATGTCGCTCTGCCCCGGGTTCGGGACTTCCGGGGTATTTCGGGCAAAGCCTTCGATGGCCGCGGCAACTATTCTTTGGGGATCAAAGAACACATTATTTTCCCCGAGATTGATTTCGACAAAATAGACAGAATCAAGGGGCTTAATATTAGTGTGGTGACATCAGCCCAAAACGATGAAGAGGGAAAAGAACTTCTTCGGGTGTTGGGGATGCCTTTCCGGAACTGAGGTTCAAAGATTTAAATAAAACTAGAACTGCTACCCAACTAACCTTGACCCCTGAACCAAGGAACCTATAACACAATAGGGGGATGATTTGGCAAAAAAAGCGCTTAGAATAAAAGCGACGCGAAAACCTAAATTTAAAGTAAGAAATTATAACCGATGTCCGGTTTGTGGCCGGCCCAGAGGGTATTTGAGGAAGTTCGGCGTATGTCGGATCTGCTTTCGTGTGTTTGCATCCCAGGGCAAACTTCCCGGAGTAGTTAAATCAAGCTGGTGAACCGGCTGCCGGCCATTGGTGGTTTCTAACCTAATTTTAAATAATAAACGAGTTGTTGGTGTTTCGGATGGCCTATACAGAGTAAATGGAAGTCGATTGAGGTGCCGAATTCCGATAACCAGCGGTTAGGCGTCGGAGAAAAGTATAACAGGAGAAAACAATGGCGATTAGTGATCCAATAGCCGACATGTTAACCCGCATTCGTAATGCGGCCAAGGCAAAATTTAACAGTGTGGATGTTCCGGGATCGACACTAAAAATCGAGTTGGCAAAAATTTTAAAAAATGAAGGATACATCCGCAACTACAAGTTCCTTAAGGATGGAAAACAGGGTATTTTACGACTTTATCTCAAGTACGGCACGGGACAATCCAATGTAATATACGGGCTCAAGCGCATCAGCAAGCCCAGCAGGCGGGTTTACGTAAAGTGCAAAGAGATAAAGCCGGTTTTCAACGGTATGGGCATTGCAATTCTATCTACTTCAAAGGGAGTTATGACGGATAAAAAAGCGCGTCATTTAAACGCCGGTGGTGAGATTCTCTGCCATGGCTGGTCGAGGGGTGGGGTGGTGATGATTTTTAAAAAACTAATTTAAGCCCATTCTTTCTCCGGAACAAGTTAGGTGCAATATTAGATTTTAACCAATGAACGAATCGGAATAAAAACGAGATGACTTTGTAAAGGCTGATTCAGCTTTTTTTCACCATTGCTGTTATTCAGCTAAATCCAGGAGAACAGCTCATGTCCCGAGTAGGAAAAGAACCGGTACCGATACCGGATAAAACTAAAGTTACATATCTGAACAGATCGCTGACAGTCGAAGGTGAAAAAGGCAAACTAAGCCAATCGATCCATCCTGCTGTCGATTTGAAGATAGAAGATGGCGTCATGAATGTCACGATGGTGACTGCAGACCGGCGCAGCCGGGCATTGCAGGGACTTACCCGCAGTCTAATCGCAAACATGATTACCGGTGTGACCCAGGGATTTGAGCGTAATCTGGCAGTTAACGGCATCGGTTATCGTGCTGAACTCAGCGGTGAGAAGATTATTTTTAATGTCGGTTATTCAAATCCTGTAACTTATGACCTGCCCAAGGGCATTACAGCAACCGTAGCAAAAAATAACAATATTAAACTGATCGGAATCGACAAACAAAAAGTCGGTCTTGCAGCGGCAGCCATTCGGCGAATTCGGCCGCCTGAACCTTATAAAGGTAAGGGCATCAAATATGCCGAGGAACATATTAGAAGAAAGGCCGGCAAGACCGGCACTAAATAAATTGAAGATTGAAGAGTGAATATTGAAAGAACTTTTTAAATCGTCACTGGTCATTTGTCAATTATGAGAGGTTTTAAAAATGGGGTCCATGAACTTTCGACATCAGGCTCGTCTAAAAAGGAAAAAAAGAATCAGGAAAAAAATCCACGGGACACCCCAGCGACCAAGGCTCAGTGTGTTCCGCAGTGCAAGACATATATACGCCCAAATCATTGATGATACAGCTGGGTGTACGCTGACTGCAGCATCCACCGTAAATCAGCAGGCAAAAGATGCTCCCAAATTCAAAAACAAGATTGCAGCGGCAAACTTCATCGGCAAACTGGTTGGCGAGCGCGCACTTAATCAGGGTATCAAGGAAGTTGTATTTGATCGCAATGGATTTTTATATCACGGGCGAGTCAAATCTCTTTCAGAGGGCGCCCGCAAAGCCGGTTTGATTTTTTAACACTGCGTGTTGATGTTTTTAATCATTTTCGGAGAGTGAAGGAGACAGGCTCTTGTTTAAGCAGGATATAGATGAAATTCAATTAATTGACAAAGTGGTTCATATCAATCGCGTGGCCAAGGTCGTCAAGGGTGGCCGCAGATTTAGTTTTAGTGCCATTGTTGTCGTTGGTGATGGTGGTGGTTCGGTCGGCTTTGGCCTCGGTAAAGCCGGAGAAGTGCCGGAAGCCATACGTAAAGGTGTAGAAAAAGCGAAAAAGAGCATGGTCAACATATCTCTTATTGAGGGGACCATACCTTACGAAGTGATAGGGCGATTTGGCGCCGGAAGGGTTTTGCTGAAACCTGCCGCCCAGGGCACCGGCGTGATTGCGGGAGGTGCCGTGCGGGCTGTGCTTGAAGCTGTCGGTGTTCAAAACATTCTAACCAAGTGTCTCGGATCCCACAATCCCCACAACCTGGTAAAGGCAACTATTGCCGGTCTCCAACAGCTTGAAAGCCGCGGCCAGGTTGCCGCCAGACGCTGAATCAGTGTTGAGGATTTGTAGAAA
>CAMYLH010000348.1 GCA_947259065.1 uncultured Desulfobacterales bacterium | reverse complement strand
TGGCCCGCCAAGTACTCTGCGAGGTGCTGGGCCTGGACAGTTCGGTGCAGATCGATGTCAAGTGTTCCACCGGCGCGGAGGCCAGGGGTGGGGTCACCACCGCCAGCCGGGGCACTGCCCTGCTGGGAAACTCCGTCATCGCAGCCGCCCAAAAACTGAAGGCCGATCTCGAGGGACGATGGCTGGGCGATTTGGTCGGCAAGGAATACTTCGCCCGGTTCGTGGTGGACTGGACCACGGATCATGCTGTGGCGGGTGAGATCGTCAGCCACTTCTCCTACGGCTATGCGACGCACCTGGCCGTGCTGGACCAGGAGGGCAAACTCCAGGCCATCCACGCTGCCCATGACGGCGGTAAAATCATCAACCCCATCCTGTACGAGGGCCAAATCGAAGGCGGTGTCGTCATGGGCATCGGGTACGCGCTCAGTGAAAAACTGCCCCTCAAGGAGGGTCGCCTGACCTCGGAGCGCATGTCCAAACTGGGACTGCTCAAAGCCAAGGATGTTCCGCAGATCAATGCCATCGGCGTGGAGTGTGCCGATCCGATGGGACCCTTTGGTGCCAAAGGGGTCGGTGAGATTGTCTGCATCCCGACTGCGGCGGCCATTGCCAACGCTTATTGCCGGTTCGACGGCCAGCGTCGCTACCGGTTGCCCTTGTCGCCAACGAAGGAAAGAGTGAAACAGAGAATATCGAATATCGAATCCTGAATATCGAATGTCGAAGGAATGTATTGTGTCTATTTTAAAAAAGACTGAGCAAAGCGAAACCACCCTTCGACATTCGATATTCGATATTCTGCGGTTCTGCGGTTCGCTTTTCTGAGGATTCGATCCTTCGAAATTTTACTGTTTGATATTCGTCAACCGAAAAGGACAGTTCCATGACTTTATACCTAAAAAACGCAACGTTTCTGGATTGGCAAAGCCTTGAGATCAAGCGAACCCATCTGGCCGTCGAAGAAGGTTCCCAAAACGGTATTACCTTGCCGACAACCCTGCCATCGGAAGATACAATGGCCCGGGAAGATCGCGTGATAGACTGCGCCGGCAAGCTGGTGACCAAATCCTTCGGATGCGGCCACCATCACATCTACTCGACCTTGGCGCGAGGCATGCCGGCACCGCCGAAGATACCGGCCAATTTCACTGAAATACTCCAGTACGTCTGGTGGCATATCGACAAACGCCTCGATTTGGAGATGATCGAGGCCAGTGCCCTGGCTTCGGCCATTTACTGCGCCAAAAGCGGCGTGACCTTTGTCGTCGACCACCACGCATCGCCCATGGCGATAAAAGCCTCTTTGTCTGTTATCGCCCAGGCCTTCGACCGGGTCGGCATCGCTCATCTGCTGTGTTACGAAATCTCCGACCGGGACGGCGAAGGCCCGCGGGAGGAGGGACTGGCCGAGACCGACAACTTTTTGGCCGCCGGTAATCAGGGTCATGTGGGGCTGCACGCCTCTTTTACCGTAGGTGACGAACTCTTGAAGAAGGCGGTGGCGCTGGCCAAAAAACATGACAGCGGTCTACACGTGCACGTGGCTGAGGACAGGGCCGATCAGGAAGACGCCCTGGCCAAATACGGGCTGCGGGTGGTGGAGCGCTTTGAAAGGGCCGGCGCCCTGGAACTGAAAAAGTCCATCTTCGCCCACTGCATCCACCTCACGGATCGGGAAAAGTTGTTGTTGCGGGAATCAGGCGTCTGGGTCGTCCAGAACGTGGAAAGCAACCAAAACAACAACGTCGGCGTGGCCGGCTATACCCTTCTCACCGATAACGTGATGCTGGGTACCGACGGCATGCACTGCGACATGCTGCGCAGCGCCAAGGCCGCCTTCCTGGTGGGCCAATCCACCGAAGGCATCGGTTTCGACGGGATTTATCGGCGCTTTCGAAACGTGCACCGCTATGCGCAGGCATTCGATTTTCGCGGCGATGGAGATAACAACATAGTAATTCTTGACTATGATTCACCTACCGAGGTAACCTCGGACAATTTCCTGGGACATTTCGTCTATGGCATCGATGCCCGCCAGGTCGAAACGGTGATCTGCCGGGGCCGGGTGATTGTTGAAAATCACCGTGTAACCACGGTGGATGAAAACGAGGTGCTGACGTTTGCCTCGGAAATGGGCAAGAAGCTGTGGGGTAAGATGTAAGACATAGAAATAGGTTGAAAGGTTCAACGTTCACGGTTCACGGGTAATAGGGCCTGATTTGATTTCTAACAAAAGTATTTCGCAACTATGGGGCCTAATTCCGTGTTTCTTCCGATCGGTGAAGGAAGCCTAACCAAACAATGGAGTGAAAATTTTGGATACCAGAATCTTATAACCTTTGAACCTTGAACCCTGAACCTGAAACCTTTGAGTTAAAAGGAGATAGCACGATGAGCAGCGATAAGTTTTGGGGTTGCGACATTGAGACTTTGCTCAGGTGGATATTGGAGGAGGAAAAGCAGGGACAGATCTTGGGGATTGACAAAGCGCTGTTTTTTGTTCCCCAGCCCTCGGATCCGTTCCGCATGCATCGCTATGGGCAACTTTTGGAGACCCCCCTGGGGGTGGCGGCCGGCCCTCACACCCAGCTTTCCCTGAACCTGATTGCCGCCTGGCTGACCGGGGCCCGCTATCTGGAGTTGAAAACCATCCAGGTGTTGGACGAACTGGAGGTCACCAAGCCCTGCATCGATATGACCGATGAGGGCTATAACTGCGAATGGTCCCAGGAGCTGAAGCTGGACCAGTCTTTTGATGAATACCTGAATGCCTGGATCGTATTGCATATCCTCAAGGACAGGTTCGGCTGGGGCACACCTCAGGAGCGGGGCTTTATCTTTAACATGAGCGTGGGCTACAATTTGGAAGGGGTCCTCAGCCCCACCGTACAACGCTTTTTGGACCGCATGGCGGACTGCTCGCAGGAGAAGGCGCAAAAGATCGAGCGTTTGGCCGAATACTATCCCCGTGTCAAAGCGCTAAGCATCCCGGACCGCATGTCCGACAGCATTACGGTTTCCACCATGCACGGCTGTCCGCCGGACGAGGTCGAAAAAATCGGCCGTTATTTCGTCACAGAGCGCAGGCTCAATACCACCATCAAGCTCAACCCCACCCTGCTGGGACCGGAAGGTGTGCGCGGCATTCTCAACGATAAACTGGGTTTTGAAACCGCGGTGCCGAACCTGGCCTTCGAGCACGATCTGAAATACCCCGATGGCGTGGCGTTGATCCGATCGTTGCTGACCAGCGCCGAGGAAAGTGGGGTGGCCTTCAACATCAAACTGACCAACACCCTGGAGACCAGCAACCAGGAGCAGAATCTACCCAAAAATGAGCAAATGGTCTACATGAGCGGCCGCGCCTTACATCCCATCAGTATCAACCTGGCGGCCCGTCTGCAGACCGAGTTTGAGGGCGCCCTGGACATTTCCTTTTCGGCCGGGACCGATTGTTTTAACTTCGCCGATGTCATCGCCTGCGGTCTGAAACCGGTCACGGTGTGCTCCGACATCTTGAAACCCGGCGGCTACGCTCGCCTGTCACAGTACCTGGAAGAGCTGGATAAGGCCATCCGGGACAGCGACGCCAAGACAATTGAAGACTTCACCCTGGCCCGCAGCGGTGAGGCCCGGGATCCATCCCGCGCCGAGCTGAGAAATTTACGAGTGTACGCTGAAGCGGTCCCTAAAAAGGAGGCCTACCATAAGACCCGGTTTCCCTATGATAACATCAAGACCCACCGGGAGCTGAATACCTTTGACTGCATCGCGGCCCCCTGCATGACGACCTGTCCCGTCAGCCAAGACATCCCCGGCTATATGTATTACACGGCCCGGGGAGACTATGGCAAGGCGCACCAGCTGATTCTGGAGACCAACCCCTTTCCCAACATTCAGGGCATGGTTTGCGATCATTTGTGTCAAACCAAGTGTACCCGCATCAATTATGACGACCCCCTGTTGATCAGAGAAATC
>CAMYLH010000347.1:7839-8878 GCA_947259065.1 uncultured Desulfobacterales bacterium | reverse complement strand
AATCATGGAATCATGGTTTTTTTAAAGGATATTATCCGTTTTTAATTTTGTTATCAAGACGATTATTGCCATTAACCCAACATTGCAGTATCCCAAACGCATTTTTCCAATGTTCCATCATTCCAACATGCCAATTGGGGCGAAGCCCCTAGCTTGTCGTAAAAGAGGAGGGTACAGTCATGCCTGTGATGAGATCGGTGTTTTATGTACCCAGCAATAATGAAAAAATGGTCGGCAAGGCGCCTACCATCGCCTGCGATGTGCTGACGCTGGATCTGGAGGACTCAGTACCGCCGGCGGAAAAACCGAAGGGCCGGGAAATGATCCAGCAGTATCTGAAGGCTGGCCGGGAAAAACAGGTTGCCCCCAGCCTTTACGTGCGCGTAAACAACTGGGAAACCCAGATGACGAACGATGACCTGGAGGCCATTGTATACCCGGGATTGAACGGAGTATGCCTGGCAAAATGCGGCGATGCCGAAAATGTGAAACGCCTCGATTGGAAGCTGGAAGAGCTGGAACAGAGAAGGGGTATGAAAGTCGGCAGCGTGGCGATCCAGTTGCTCATCGAGACCGCCAAAGGGGTAATGAACGCCTATCCGGCTGCCAGCGCCAGCCCGCGGGTCAATTCACTCATTTTTGGCGCAGTGGACTTCACCAAAGACATGCGTGTCACCCTGACCTCTGAAGGACAAGAGCAGCTTTATGCGCGCTTCCATACCGCTGTTGCCGCCCGTGCTGCGGGGTGTGTGGCGATTGATTGTCCTTTTGTAGCTTTTCAGGATATGGAAGGTTATAAAAAGAGCACGCGGGAAGGTCGGCAGATGGGGTATGAGGGCAGAATGCTCATTCATCCCAGTCAGATCGAGCCTTCCCATGAGATTTACACACCGTCGGCCGGAGACGTCGAGTGGGCCGAGGGTGTCAAGAAGGTCTTTGAGGAAGAAGGAATTGCTAAAGGGACCGCTGCTGTTACCTACAAAGGCAAAATGGTGGACACACCGGTTTATGAAAACGCCATGCAGATTTTGCGGACCAT
>CAMYLH010000347.1:0-7781 GCA_947259065.1 uncultured Desulfobacterales bacterium | reverse complement strand
GGTTCAGGGTTCTACGTTCCGGGTTGAAAAAACCAGACAACTCGTTTCTATGGGGTCGTGTCTTCATCTGGTTATAAATCCGTTTAACTCGATAGGATATGACGGGGATTCCAGATTATGATTAATATTATGGGCAGTATCAATCGGTTGTATCCTTTGAACCTTGAACCCTGCGTGTGGGGTCGAAGTCCGAAGGGCGTAGTCCCAAAACTGGAACCGCTCAGTTTAGTACCTTAAACTTTATTTTTTTGCATTTGGTGTATAAATTTGGATTGAACTATTTTCGCTATCTTCAATTCCTGTTTATCCGGGTTAGGTTATGGTGATGAGAATTATTATAGTCGGTCAGGGTCCCTTTGGAGATAAAGTTTTGGATGCTCTCCATTCCAGAGGTGAAGATATTGTCGGGGTCTTTTGCCCGAAAGATAGAAGGGGTGATGCTATGGCAGCAGCGGCTGAAGCTTCCGGTCTTGCCCTTTTCCGTCCCGACAGGATGAAAGATCGCGAGGTCCGAGAGGCATATCTTGATCTAAATCCGGAACTGGTGGTTCTTGCATTCGTTACCGATATCCTAACCGAGGACCTCCTGGACATTCCATCAATTGGGACCATATGTTATCATCCTTCCCTGCTGCCGAAACATCGAGGTGCCAGCGGCATCAACTGGGCCATTATCCAGGGGGACACCCGCACCGGATTGACCATCCTTTGGGTGGATAAAGGAATTGATACCGGGCCTATCCTTTTACAGAAGGAAATTGATATTACTGCCGAAGATACCGCAGGCTCCTTGTACTTTAACAGCCTCTTTCCATTGGGAATTGAAGCCATTGTAGAAGCGGTGGACCTCATTAAAAGCGGTAAGGCGCCTAAAATTTCTCAGGATGACTCCCTGGCTACCTATGAGCCACCCTGTGACGATAGAGTGGCAGCTGTCGATTGGTCCAAACCCGCATCCGACGTATACAATCTGGTGCGGGGATGCGACCCGCAACCGGGCGCTTACCTGATGTTTAAAGGTGACAAAGTAAGATTATATAAGGCCAGACTGCTCGCCCCTAAAAAGGCCCAAACGCCCGGTGAGATATTGGATATCAATGAAGGAGAAATTATTGTGGCGCTTAATGGTGGAGCACTGGGGATTGGAAAGGTGAAAGATGCGGCCGGAGCGAAAATCGACGCCAATGAATTTGCTGCAAAGGTCAATTTGCATGCAGGGATGATATTCGGAACTTGAAATCCACAAATGGAGGCCAAATTGATACTAGCACAACTATCGGTATATCCCATTGGTGAAGGCACCAGTTTAAGCCGGTTTGTCAAAAAAGGAATTAACGTCATCAAAGAATCCGGTTATACCTATGAAATCGGCGGAATGTCCACTGCCATCGAGGTGCCGGACTTGGACGCTTTGTTCCTTCTCGTAAAAAAAGTGCATCAGGCCCATGTCGATGAGGGCGGACAACGGATTGTCATTGACCTGAAGGTTGATGACAGGAGAGATAAGGACGCCACCATCGGGAGCAAACGAAACGCTGTGAAATAAGGCCAAAAATATTTTGAAAGGCAGTGTGATAACATATGCGCGCCGCCTATGGTCTTAACAGCGACCAGTAGGAATGTATTCTATCTATTTAATAAAAAGATGGAGCGCAGCGATTCCACCCTTCGTAATTCTGCGGTTCGATATTCGATATTCTGCGGTTCGCTGTTTTATCCAGGCTATCGAAACCGGCAGTCTAAGCATCAAGAAACCGGGCCATTTTGGTGTAGGTTCATATGAGTTCCGGTGAACGAGATATCGATGGCAGGCTCTTTGACGAATGGCCTGAAAAGTATGACCGGTGGTTTGAATCTCCCATTGGCGCCCTGGTAAAAAAATACGAGAACGAACTTTTCTTAGACCTGCTGCAGCCCCGTCCGGGAGAACGTATTCTGGATGTCGGTTGCGGAACAGGCGTGTTCACACTGAATATCCTTACCTCTGGTCCACGCGTAACGGGACTTGACATTTCCATACCCATGCTCAAGCGGGCCGAACAAAAGACGGAAGGATATCCTTTCCGGAGTGTTGCCGGGGACATGTCGTTTCTGCCGTTTTCCGATGAATGCTTTGATAAGGTTGTCTCTATGACCGCCCTGGAATTTATAGCAAATGGCAGGGATGCTGTCGCAGATTTATTTCGCGTGACCAGAAAGGGAGGAGTTGTTGTCGTTACGACCCTCAACAGCCTAAGCCCCTGGGCCGCACGTCGAAAAAAGGCGGCCGACAAAGGGCACGCACTCTTTGAGCGAATGATATTCAGATCTCCAGATGAGATGCGCGCTATTTCTCCGGTTAAAGGGTTTGTGAAGACAGCCATACATTTTCAAAAAGACGATGATCCTAAGCGGGCGACTGAGATTGAAATTGACGGGCAACGAAAAGGCCTTGACACAGGGGCCTTTTTGGCTGCCAGATGGCAAAAACCCTGACATAAATTGAAGTTTGAAGACTGACGATTGAAGATTTAATGATGTCGCTCTCCGAGGCGTAGGCGCTAAAATCCCTACGAGCCGGAGGCTGCGCTCCTTCAATTTAAAATCTTCAATCATTGGGACATGGAGAAACTTTCCCATCGGCCGCCTGATTTAGAGCTGTAATATGTTAAAATTAAATTTCTAATAAAGAAGGTAGAAAAGATGATTACAGATCAATTCATTCGTGAGATGGAAGAAATTGTGGGTAAAGCGCATGTATCGGTTTCACGCGCCAATGCCGAGCTATACTCCTATGATGCCTCGCTGGCCAAGGGCAAACCCGGGATTGTGGTTTTTCCCGCAGATAGCCTGGAGGTCGCCAGGGTGGTGCGGACCGCTCACCAGGCCGGCATCCCTTTTGTACCCCGTGGATTTGGCACCAACCTTTCGGGTGGAACGATTGTGACAGTCGAAGGATTGGTTGTGTGTTTGTCACGTCTGAATCGTATCCTCGGAATTTATCCCGAAGCCCGCTATGCCGTGGTTCAGCCGGGCGTGACCAATTTGGAGCTCCAAGACGCCCTGGCTACCTTGGAATTCTTTTATGCGCCGGATCCGGCCAGTCAAAAAGTGGCCACCCTCGGCGGAAATGCCGGTGAAAATTCAGGGGGACCCCGCTGCCTGAAATACGGTGTGACGACGAACCATATTCTCGGCATGGAAATGGTGCTACCGGACGGTGAAGTCGTCCGTACCGGTGGCGCAGCCCTTGATCCACCGGGCTATGATTTGCGGGGGGCTATCGTGGGCGGAGAAGGTACCCTGGCCGTCGTGACGGAATTCACCGTGCGTATTCTGCCCCTATCCGAGTCCATTATTACCATGCTCGCGACGTATGATTCGATTGCCGATGCGGCACGATCCGTTTCCGATATCATTTCTGCCGGAATTCTGCCCACCACCCTGGAAATGATGGATGCAATGATCATCAAAGCGGTGGAGGACAGTTACGCCTGCGGCTATCCCCGGGATGCCGCCGCGGTTCTTATTATTGAAGTGGAAGGACCGACCGCCGGTCTCAAAGAACAGGCCATGCGGATCCAGGAAATATGTATGCAAACGAATTGCCGAGAAATTCAGGAAGCCAAAAACAACGAAGAGCGCAACTTGCTATGGCAGGGCAGGCGCGGCGCATTCGGTGCGGTTGCCCGTTTGGCACCGAATTATCTAGTCAATGACGCGACGGTGCCCCGCACCAAGTTACCTGAGGCCCTGGCCAAGGTAGCTGAAATAACAAAAAATTATAATTGTGAACACGGCAATGTCTTCCATGCCGGTGATGGGAATCTGCATCCGCTTTTGTTGTTTGATTCCAGGGATAGTGACCAGTTGCACCGGGTTGAAAAGGCCGGTTGGGAAATCATGGAGGCCTGCGTTAAACTGGGTGGAACCATATCCGGCGAACACGGCATCGGTCTTGAGAAGCAGGAAGCCATGCGCTTGGTTTTTTCAGAAGATGATTTTAAGGCCCAGCGTGCCCTCAAACGTGCATTTGATCCCGATAATGTCCTCAACCCCGGAAAAGTGATTCCACCGCCGAAATATGCCGGCCAGGATGGAAAAACGCCGGAGCCTACCCTTTCGGAACAGGTTCGATGTGGTTCCGGCAACGGAGCTCACGTGTCGGAAGTAAGGGCAAAGATCAAAACCGCCGCAGCGCAAAAACAGGCGGTGATGCCGATTGGCAATGGGTCTTTCAATCGGTTCGGCAACTTGCCTGACAGGGACACCCAATCTCTATCCAGCCTGTCTATGGCTGACGTGATCGAGTATGATCCGCCCAACCAGGTAATTACCGTGGGAGCGGGAATGTCCCTGGCAGCGCTTCAGCAGCATTTGAAGGAGAATAATCAGTGGTTGCCGTTAAGACCGCCGTTTTTCAGCACTACCTCCACCATCGGCAGCTTGGTTGCGTTGGCTGCTTGCGGCCCTGAGCGCATGGCCTATGGGGCACCTCGCGATCTTTTGCTGGGCCTGCGATATATAGACAGCAACGGCGTATTGGTAACCGCCGGCGGCAGGGTCGTTAAAAACGTGGCCGGCTACGACATGACCCGCCTGCTGACAGGTTCGGCCGGCACCCTCGGATTCATTACAGAAGCCACCTGGCGGGTGTCGACGATACCCGAGCGATGTGCAGCCATAACCGCCGTCGGCTCCTTGGACGCCTGCGCAGCAACAGCTATTAAAATCGTTCAGTCGGTACTTTCTCCGGTCTATGTGATTTGCCGACCGGTTGATCAGCGATTGGCTGGAACGGTTTCCGGTGACTGGAAAATAGTTGTCGGCTTTGAAGGATTTTCTCAAACCGTGGAATATCAGTTGGAAAAATGCGGTGCCGTGCTGGAAATGGCCGGGCTGCATTCGCCGGAAAAAACCGATTATCCTGTGCATGCAGGACGATTCGGCGATACCTACGACGAGATTGGCCGATCTCCATTTATTCTTCGCGCCGATTTTCCCCTGGATCGGGGTGCCGGATTTATCGGTAAACTTGACGGCCGCCCGATACTGTCGAAGGTATTTCTGGACTTTGGATGCGGCCGGCTTCTTGCCGGCCTGGATGAGATGAGCGATGATGACTGGGCGCGCCTATGCGAAAGAATCGACCAGCATAACGGTCATGGACTGCTGGTCAAAGCGCCGGATGATTTTAGGAAACAAAATGATGTTTTCGGCAGGCCGCGGCCGGAATGGAAGGTCATGCACCGGATCAAAGCCGCCATGGATCCTGATAATATTTTTGCTCCCGGTTGTTTGCCGGGGAAAGTATAAAATTATAGAACAAAGAGCAAAGAGAGCGAGGCTTTCATATTATGGATATAGCTGAACACTATGACGCGATTGCCCAGTGCAACAAATGTGGTTTTTGCCAGGTTGCCTGTCCGATTTTCCGTTCCACGGGCCACGAATCCGGCGTCGCCCGCGGCCGGCTGGCTCTTTTGCGTGCGCTTATCGAAGGCCGGCTGGATTGGAACAAAGAACTCGAAGAACGAACTCGAAGAACCACTTTATGATTGTCTGGGTTGTGGCGCCTGCACCGCCAACTGTTTCCCGGCCGTTCCCACCGCCGACCTCGTCAATAAAGCGCGAGCTGAATACCTTGAAAAGGTTGACCGCAAGCCCGTTCACCAAATGCTGTTTGACTACCTTCTACCTTATCCGCGACGGCTGCATCTGGCAGCTCGGGCCGTCGCACTGGGCAAAAACACGGGAATTTCAAGTCTGGCTCGCGCCCTGGGACTACTAAGGATTTTCGGGCGCGATTTTTCCCGGGCCGAAGAGATCATCGAGAAGCTGCCGCCATTACCGTTTCGAGATAGAATCAAGCCCGGCATTTACGAAGGCAGTGGAGAGACATTGCGTATCGGCTATTTTGTAGGATGCGGCGTCGACGTCATTCAACAGGAAGCCGGTGAAGCAACCTTGGGGCTTTTAAAAAAAGTCGGCAAAACGGTCACCCTGCTGAATAACTGCTGCTGCGGCCTGCCGGCCCATTCCTATGGTGACATCGACGCCGCCAAAAAATTGGCCAAAAAGAACCTGGAGGTACTGGCATCGGGTGAATTCGATGCCATTGTTACCGATTGCTCCAGCTGTGCTTCGTTTTTAAAGAAATATCCGGATATCTTCGCTGATGATAAACGCCATGAACAGGCAAAAACCGTTGCATCTCTCTTTAAGGATATGGTGGAGCTGATCGTACCCAATGAACCCGTATCCGTCTCACCTGATAACCCTGTGGTGGTGACCTATCATGACCCCTGTCATGCCTCGCGCGGCCAGGGGCTTGTCAAGGAGCCTCGGGAAATACTCAAGAATATACCGGGGATTGAATACAGAGAAATGCCCGAGGCGGATTGGTGTTGTGGCGGAGCCGGTTCTTATGCATTATCCCATTACGATCTCTCCCAGAAAGTGCTCGATCGCAAAATGGAGAATCTCCAAAAAACCAATGCCGATATATTGGTGACTTCCTGTCCGGCCTGCATGATTCAGCTATCTTACGGCATACGCAGGCATGGCTTAAAAACGGAAGTTCGTCACATATCACAGGTGGTGGCCGGGCAGGATCGTTAAATACAATTTTATAATAATCGGAAGGCGGTAATTTTGAAATGTATTATATCAATGTTGCCGTTTTTTTTACGCAATTACCATCTGGTTTTTTTAACTTGTCTTTAGGGCAATTTTTCAGTATCTCAAGATCTTCATTAGATGGTAACCGTTCAGGGGTTCAGAGGTTCAGGGTTCACGTCATATCAGAACCGTTGATTCTTGACATACAAATTCGAGGCTTCACAGCCGGTAATACGTTTGACTTTTAAAGCTCTGTTGTGCTTTTACCTTTTTTCGCTTTACGGCGTAATAATCCACGTCATCTCTGCGATGCACAGGATGGTGGTGGAGTCATTTTTTGTATAAGGCCAATGAATGAAAATGTGAATAGTCAAAGATATTACGTCAAATTAACCTTGAACGGTGAACCCTGAACCACTGAACGCATACAAAAAAAGGAAACATAAAATGTCGGAAATTAATTTTCACGGGATATTCCCGCCCATCCCCACGCCTTTTATCAACGGCAATATCGCCTATGATGAATTGGCAGCCAACATTGAGAAGTGGAACAAAACCGGCCTTAAAGGACTGGTGGCGATGGGATCAAACGGGGAGTATATTTACCTGTCCGCAGAAGAAAAAAGAAAGTTCGTCGAAAAGGTCGTTGAGATAACGCCGGACCATATGCTGGTCATTGCCGGTACCGGATGTGAATCTACGCGGGAGACCATCGAGTTGACGCGTGATTGTGCCGCGCGCGGTGTCCATGCCGCTTTGGTGGTTACGCCCCACTATTATGGCGGAAGAATGAATGAAGCAGTCTTGCAGGCGTATTTCACGGCCGTTGCGGATCAATCGCCGATCCCGATTTTATTGTACAATGTTCCCAAATTCACGCACATCAACATGACGGCCGGATTGGTAGGCCAATTATCACGCCATCCAAACATTGTCGGCATTAAAGACAGCACCGGAAATGTGATTCAGCTGGGGGAAATTGCAAATTATGTCGATGCCGGCTTTAATTTACTGGTGGGAACCGCCGGAGCATTGTTCGGTGCGCTCACCCTGGGTTGTGTCGGCGGCGTGCTGGCCCTTGCCAATGTCGCACCGCAATTCTGCGTTAGGATTTACCAGCTTGTGCAGGACGGTAAATTTGAAGAGGCCAAAACGCTGCAGCTTAAAATGATTCCGGTCAA
>CAMYLH010000346.1 GCA_947259065.1 uncultured Desulfobacterales bacterium | reverse complement strand
TGCAAATGGTCACCCGGGCGTTGCGCGATACAAACGGAAACCGTTCCAAGGCGGCACGAATCTTAGGGCTGACACGCCAGGGGCTATTAAATAAAATTGCCCGATATAAAATTGAAATTTAGTTCGCATTGTTCAAGCCGGTTTTAAACGCCTGTGTCTGCACTCAACCCATATGTTTTTGGCAATCTCCACAGTAAATTTTCACTCCACCTATTTTTATCACCCAGCTAAACTTTTTTTCATTTTATCCGATATCACTGTAGGTCTACCGAATTTTAATTCCTCTGATAAACGGGTGCACAATGATAATAGAATGTTCAAATTGCGAGAGAAAGTTCAAAATCCAGGAAGATCGACTGCCTCAAGGTAAAATTGTCGCTTTCCCCTGCAAAAACTGTGGTGAGAAATTCCGGCTCGATCTTCGAACCGCAGTAAGTATCAATGAAAAAGGCAACGGATCTGAGCCAAGTGATATAGATTTAGCCCCGGATCATCAACCGGACAATCAAACCGATGCTAACGGTCTAAAGGATAAGATATTAAAAAGTGTCAAAGAACTGCCTCCGATGCCCCAGGTTGTGATCAAAACCCAGGAACTGATTGCAGATTCGAATGCAGATGCAAAAAAAATTGCCGAGATAATTGAAACCGATCAGGGTATCGCGACGAAGGTGCTCAAAGTTGCGAATTCCGCCTATTACGGTATGAGTGGTAAGATTTCTTCGATATCGCATGCATCGGTGGTGCTGGGCAATAAAATTTTAGGAGAAGTTGTGATGCTGGCGGGAGCCGAAGGAATATTGGGCGGGAACCTCCCGGGTTACGGATATGATTCAAAAGATTTATGGAAACACTCACTTGCCGTAGCATTTGGATCGAAAATTATCTCAAATTCCAAAAGCCCCGATTTAGTCGAAGAAGCCCATATGGCCGGTTTAATCCATGATGTCGGCAAAATAATTCTTGATAGTTACATCGTCGAGAAAAAGGAAGAAATTGAATCCTTTATGGAAAAAGAAGAAAAAACGTTTCTCGATGCAGAAAGCCAATATTTCGGATTCAACCATGCCGAAATTGCATCTGAAGTCTGCAAAAAATGGAACTTTCCCGAATCATTAATTTTCCCAATCAAGTACCATCACCAACCTGGAAACTCGGATAGCAGTGAGCTGTCTTATATTCTTCATATGGCGGATTATGTCGCCATATTGAGTGGTATTGGATATGATAGTGATGATGTCCTTTATGACCTTGAAGATGGGACCATGGACTTTTTTGGCTTTAAAAATGAAGACGTGAGCGAACTCGTTCTAAAAGTTACCGAATCCGTAAACACAATTGCGATTTAAACGTATGCTTTTAGTTGTCTTCCAATAATTACCAGCCCGTTGCTCAGTATTTCCGCTTTCCAAACTCAATTGTTAACCTTGCGCCCGATGCTGCCTGCTTTCTTTCATCAAGGGCTCCCGGCCCCAGACGGCAAAGGTGACGGTGCCGACAACACCAAATAAAAAGGCTACTGTAAAATTGAATCGGGGGCTGACCAGCCACAAGAAGGCTCCGCCGAAGGCGGCCGCTGAAACAACTACATCCCGCATCAGGTAATATAGGCCGAACATGGCGGCTTTTCTGAATTCGGGCGCCAGGTCCATAATCAGCGCCTTACGGGTGGGTTCGCCGAATTCTTTCAATCCCCTCAGAATAAATGCAAATATCAGGATATCAAATGACCCGGCGTACATCAGGGCAAGCGGGAAAAAGGTAAAGAACACAAATGTGGCGACAATAAACGGTTTTTTGGTACTGCGATCCGCAAAGTATGCAACGGGTATGTAAACAAGCATTGCCGTGACCATTTCAATGCTCGTTAAAATGCCGAATTGAAATGCCGTCACCGGCGATTGGATGACCTTCATACACCAAACGACGACAAAGGCATAAGGAATTTGTTCACAGAATCTGACCAGAATGTCGGCAACCAGCAATCTCTTCAATGCCGGTGACATTTCGCGAATCAGCCGCAAGGGATTTTTTTCGGGTTTTACGGATGGACTGCCACCGGCATCACCGGCCGGGTCCTCATCGATCAGCTTTTGCTGCATGACCGCCGCCAATATGGCCAACAACAGTGCGACGATAAAGGCCAAGCGCACTCCGGTTTTTTCGCCCCACAATCCAATAAACAAACCACCGATTATCGGACCCAGCGCCATAGGAACCCGCCGCACCAGTGAATGCATGGAAACTCCCATGGTGCGTTTGTTCGTGGGCAGCACTTTAGATACAAGGCTCATGGTTGCGGGCAGGGATATAGCCGACCAGGACAGAAAAAATAGTGCTCCCACCAGCACGGCCGGCCATGCCGGGATGAGAATGACAATCAAGAAACCAAACATGGCAAACAGGTTAAAGACGAGCAATGCCTTTTTGAAACCGAGGCGGTCAGAAAGATAACCCCCGGGGAAGGCGTAAAGAGCAGAAAGCAGATTATCAAGTGCGTTGAGCAATCCGATCACTATTGGGCCGGCGCCCAGGGCAATCAGGTAAATCGGCAAAAACCTTTCGGCCATGCGCTCGCCCATGCCTACCAGGATAACCATGAACAGCATGCCGACAGTGCTGCGTTGCAAGCCGAGGAAATCCGATATTTTTTGAGATTTTAGCATTCGACCGTCGATTATCGATCAGCATATTTCTGTATTATGATCTGGGCTTTTTGCTGCAATCCAAGCGCAAACGGATCTTTGTTCTTAAGGGCCTGTTCGACAGCGTCGCGGATGTCGTAGTACACATTCAAAATGCCGTTTTCCCCGACTTTGTCCTCTGCTGTTCTCTCATTTTCAACTCATTTTTTTCTATTTCGATGAGTTGTTTTAAGTTCTGAACAAAGTAGATGACAATTTGATATTCGTGCCGGCCGAACTGATCGGGCACGAGCGACACGAGCAATACATCCATATTTTTTCGCCAAACCATGGATTTACCATTTTCTTCCATCCAGTCGATGACTTGCGGCGGGCCATATTTTGTTTTGAGCGTTTCAACGATACCGGTTTCATCTAATTGGAAATTCATTTTAAACAGCAGGGGTGTTTTTGTATATTCCGAGAAAACAAGCTCCACATCATCAAAAGGCGCGTTTTCTCTGTGTGTATAGCGATACATGAGCTTGACCGTGTTATGCTCGACTCTTTCTCCGGGTGGAAAATTTATTTCTCGATTCAGTTCATCGATTTTGGGGAGATATTTTGGGATAAACCCGGCATAGTTTGTATTTAAATCCAGGATACTGCGCCGCTCGATGGCATCGCGGCCTAGCTTCTTGCCTAGATCTTTCCTGATGTGTTCGCTTAATTTTGTATTCGTCCCGAGGTCAAAAAACGTGAAACTATCTGATTTGACAGTTGCCGGTACAGTTTCGGCTGATTCACGATTGTCGCTGCAGGAAGTTAGAATTGAAATAGATAAGAGGCTGAAGAGTGCACAGATGATGGTGATCTTATTTTGCAATTTGGTTTGCGATTGCATATGAATACCTCAGACTATTGAAGATTTTTTTTATAAATATTCCCGATGTAAAACGGAAACAGACCGGTTGTGCGGTCTTTGAAATATTGAACCAGAGTTTCCTCAATTACCCGGAACGCTATTTCATCCCATGGTATCTCGACTTCCGAAAACAGACGAACCTCCAGGCTTTCGCTGCCCGGTCTGAAGTGCCGGTCCATCAGACGGGCACGAAACATCAAATAGATCTGGTTTACATAGCAAATATTGTATAACGCATATGGTGCCAGTATTTCAACCCTGGCCTGCGCTTCTTCAAAAGTCTCACGTCGGGCACCGGCCGCGACGGTCTCGCCGTTTTCCAGATAACCCGCCGGCAAGGTCCATTTACCGTAACAAGGCTCGATAGCACGTCGGCAGAGCAGGATTTTATTTTCCAGCTCGGGGATGCATCCGACCACCATCGTGGGATTCTGATAG
>CAMYLH010000345.1 GCA_947259065.1 uncultured Desulfobacterales bacterium | reverse complement strand
TTTTCATTTCCAATGCCCGTCGGCAGATACGTTCGTCAAATGGCATGGGTGCGAGATCTGTTTCGGGGTTAAAGCGTTTCGGTGTCATTTTTATGAAGTCCTCCCAAAATCATCATTATTTTGAGCAAAAGCGTCTTGTTATATGGTTATAATAACCGGCCAACGGGCAAAACGGAGCTTAACAGGTTAACCTGTATCATAAATACTCGGTGCTTGACTTCCTTTTCAGGATCTCGACAAAGCTGAACCCTCCCTCCGGGCTGTAGGCCCTACGGGCCGGAAGCCGGCCCCGGATCTTTACCGGTCACAGGAGACTTAAATAGATGTTCAAAGCAATCCTACCGGCGATAATAATCTGTTTAATGTCAAATGCAAACCGCCTACATGCAGTGGAGACTCCCATGGATTTATCACAATTTCAATGGAAAAATCGCCTGTTGTTTCTTTTTGCACCAAACCGCAGCCACCCTTTGTTTGATGCTTTGCAAAAATCCATAGCTATTGAGCAAGCGGAGGTGGCAGACCGAGACCTGGTAGTATTCGTAATTCTTGAATCCGGCCCCTCCAGAATGGACATGACTGATCTGGATTCTCAAGTGGCTCAATCGCTGCGTGATAAATTTGATGTCCGAGGGGACCAGTTTGCCGTCATCCTGGTGGGCAAGGATGGTGGAATCAAGCTAAACCAGCAGGATGAAACACGATTGGACGACATTTTTGGCTTGATTGACAGTATGCCGATGCGGCGGGAAGAAATGCGGCAAAAAAGTAGAATCAGCGAATCCGTTAACGCATCACCAGACAAACCCACCAGCACTGACTAACAATTCGCCGTTTCGTTTCGCTATGGATAGGCATATGCCTGACTTCGGGATCGGCCGCTGATCCAATAAGGACTTTCGAACTCATCCAGTTTTTCAGCTGATCCCGGGACTGAACAAAAGACCCGGATGTCGACCGAAATCGATCCGGGTTTTTTATGGATTGATTAATTTAGTTTTTCAGGGTTGCACAAATTGTTCTCGCTCACCGCGCTGCGCCCGCAGTTTTTACAAAAAAAATGGGCCGGCTGAATCAGTTTCTTGAAATCCTCCATATTGGATTCAATGTATCCATCTTCCTGCAGCGCACACAGGGTCTTGTCTTAAACTTCGCTCATAATGTACTTCTTTACTATTTAATTGTCTTAGTTTTAATAAGCTATACACAGTAATGGAGATCGCAATGGGAGAGTAATTATGGTTTTGTGATAGGTATAAAATATTATTGAGAAATGGACATCAGGTAAGAGCGAAGGTTAGTCCGCTTATTTCTCAGGCCGAATTTAACTCGCAGATTTTTGCGATGAAAATTGACAGTGGTTTCTGAGACATTCAGCACATCGGCGATTTCCTTGCTGGTTTTACCGTCTTTGACCAGAGAGGCAACCTGCATCTCCTGGGGGGTCAACAGTATCTTAGCATTGGCAAACCGTTGTAACAGAGGCGAAATAATATCCTTCAGATGGCTTTCGATAATGTCTACCAGCATCCTGTGGTTATTGACTTGACGCTTTACCGATTGCCTGTTGAAATTTTATTTGACTGAGATTATAAAGACAATCATGACTTTCAGTGACATACTAACATCGGTTTTGCGCTGGTTTGATTCCGAGGCGAATATTGAGTCCATCACGGTTACGGAGGAAAAGGAGGTGGACTGGCTGCGCATCGCTCCGCTTATTTTTTTGCACCTGATGTGCCTGGGTGTGATTTGGGTCGGCTGGAGCTGGACGGCGGTAATAGCGACCGCGCTGCTTTACTTTGTTCGCATGTTTGCCATCACCGGGTTTTATCACCGCTATTTTTCTCACAAATCTTTTAAAACCAAAGGATTACCCTATCTACTTTGCGTGTTCTTTGTTATATAAAATATATCAGGGAGGAATCGTGAGGTGCTCCCTGCTGCCGTATGCTCGTATTTCACAAAACAGCAACGCCAAAATATCTATTACCAAATCTGTTCTACCGCATAAATCAAACTGGAGTTTAAATGAGGCCCAAAAAAGGCAAAATTGTTCATATGGGGTCAGGGGAGTTGACCGCCACCATGGTTGAGGTTCACAAAGGTCTGCTGGACCAGTTGCCGGGACCCCCTCAGGCGGCCTTTTTGGATACACCAGCCGGTTTTCAACTAAACCGATTGGAAGTTATTCGTTAAAAGTTATTGGTTAATCGATTCAGAGGAAAAAAGCCAATTTTATATTTCATTTACATTAGAGTAATCAAATAGAGGGATCGCATCACTCTAATAACGAATAACCAGTAACACCTGATCGAGATTTTATTCGCTCATATAGAGTAGACTTCACTAGACGTCAAAGAATGAGAAAGGCAGAGCAAAAGTTTAGGACATGATTTTGAACCCACCGAAATCCATTTTAATCATCAAAGAAGCGCAAGATAAGGCGTTAACGTCTTTTTATTCCTATCTCAGATCCATGCCACATATTCGGCTTTCGGAGATGTCCCAGTTACCCCAGGACCTGGATTCTTTCGATGTCGTCGTCAGCGGTAACACCCGCCATTCGGATACCACGATGGATCGCCTGACCCGGTTTGTTCACGCTGGCGGCGGGTGGCATCTGTTTGTCGATTTGTCCGATCGCCCATTGCCGGAAATATTTGGCGTGCAGCAGGGTCCGATTGGACCGGCCGCTGAATTGCGGATACTTTTTGAGGATACCGAGCATCCGTTAGCGGCGCGATTACCCGATGCGGTTTATCTACAAGGTCGTTATCAACCACTTCACAAATCAAGCGAGGATACCGAAACGATTCTCTATGCCGATTGGCAATACAGCCACCAATCTGTCCTGACCCACCGAAAGACGGGCCAAGGTCAGGTCGCTTGCACCTCATTGCAGGCCTATGCCGACGGTTCCTTGCAAAGAATTTTATACCGGCTGCTGTATCAACTCGCGGGTGGCCGGATGACGAAGAATCCTCTGGGAATCGGGATATTGGGGTATGCACCCTCCGTCGGCCGTATCCATGGGTTAGGCGCCCAAAAGACGACGGGTTTGGCTTTGCGAGCTGTTTGTGATTTAAATCCGGATCAACTTGATCAGGCACGAAGGGATTTCCCCGGTGTCAAAACATATGAATCCGCCGAGGTTTTCTCGGATTCGGCCGATGTCGATCTCGTGATCGTGGCGACCCCACCCGATACCCATGCGCAGTTGTGTCTGCAAATGATGCGTTTCGGCAAGCATGTCGTCTGCGAAAAACCATTGGCCTTGAACCGTCGGGAAACCGACGCCTTGCAGGAGATGGCCGCCAAACAAGGGATTCATCTGAGCTGTCATCAGAACCGCCGCTGGGACCCCGATTATTTGGCGATTAAGCAATGTCTGGCCGATGGGCTGATCGGGGATTTATTCTACTTGGAATCGTTTGTCGGTGGATTTCATCATCCCTGTGGATATTGGCATTCCCACGCGCCGGTGTCTGGTGGCACATCTTATGACTGGGGAGCCCACTATTTGGACTGGATTGTAAGTTTGATACCGGAGCGGGTGGAGGCCGTTGTTGCAACCCGACACAAGCGCGTCTGGCAAGATGTCACCAATGCGGATCAAGAGCGAATCCAGATTCGGTTTTACGGCGGAAAAGAAGCCGAGTTCATGCACTCCGATATCGCAGCTGCACGCAAACCCAAATGGTTTCTGCTCGGCACCGAAGGCGCCATTGTCGGAAACTGGCGCGATGTGACGTCCTATGAATTCGATCATGATCACTATTATCAACGCCACGACATTCCCGCAACGGAAATGGTGCCCGATTTAACGGTATTCCGTCGCCATCACAGCGGTAACGTCATCCGGATGAACCCGGCGATTCCTGATCGAAATCACTACCTCACTACCAATTTCACAACAATTTGGCCGATCACCTGTTGCTGGGTGAACCGATTGCGGCCCCACTGAGCGACTCGGTCAAAGTGGTGGCAATTCTGGAAACTGCCGCCCGATCGATGGCACAGGGGGGCACAATTGAGGAAGTCCATGATGGAACGGATTAGGTGGGGAATATTGGGCAATGCAACCATTGCGCGTAAGCGTGTTATTGGGGCCATTCAAAAACCCTGCAAAGGTCGGGTCGATGCCCTTGCCACGCGCTCACCAGCTGACATTGCAAATGTAGCAGCCAAAAAGGTAAAACAACTTTTTTTCATATTTGGAACTCTCAATTTAAGTTGATCTGAGTTGTGCGAGGATACAACAGTGGATATGAAACAGTTAAGAATTGCGATGCTCAGCATCCATTCTAATCCCATCGGAGAATTGGGAACGAATGATACCGGCGGCATGAGCGTTTACATTCGGGAACTTGCCCGTGAGCTTGGAAAACGGCGTCATCGGATCGATGTATACACCCGCCTCCAAAACGGTAGGCATCAACCGGTCGTCGATCTTTTTGAGAACGTGCGTTTGATTCATCTTGGCATTCCGGATAACGGTCATCTCTCCAGACTGGCGCTTTATCCTTATTTATCCAAGTTTTTTGAATTAATGGAAGATTTTAGATCGCGTGAGGGGATTGCGTACGACCTTATCCACAGTCATTACTGGCTCTCGGGCCGATTGGGCAATTTGGCTCAGGAACTCTGGGATCGGCCGCACATTGCCATGCTGCATACCCTCGGTGAGGTGAAAAACCGAACGGGTGTCGGACAGCCGGAATCTGAACTTCGCATCGCCGCCGAAAAGAAGCTTTTGAAAACCTGCCATCGTATTTTGGCCCCCACCGACCGGGAAAAAAACAGCCTGATGCGTTACTATGGCGTTTGCGAAGAAAAAATCGGCGTTGTACCCTGTGGTGTCAACCTGGATCTTTTCCAACCTCAAGACAAACAGGCAGCCCGCAAGCAATTGGGATTTGACCAGAAAGATTTGATTCTGCTTTATGTCGGCCGGTTCGAGCCATTAAAGGGGATTGAAGGGCTTCTGGAGGCAGTGTCCCATCTCAAACGCCTTCGGCGGCTTCGATTGGTCCTTGTCGGTGGCGATGGCGACGAGGCCCCCGAGTCCCGGCTCCTGAAACAAAAGGCGACAAACTTAGGCATAGACGATAAGGTTTTA
>CAMYLH010000344.1 GCA_947259065.1 uncultured Desulfobacterales bacterium | reverse complement strand
ATCGCATCCTTACAGGCCAGGAAGGTAAGGTTCAGATAGCGGTCCTGCAGCTCACGCACACGGTCGGCATACGGCGAGTAGCCGGTGCGCAGCATTGTGACGGCGCTGGCGTTAGCAACAACCTCGATCTCCGCTCCCATATCGCTGTCCGAGTAGGTTTTCATCAGCTGCTCGGCAGTATCCAGCGCCTTTTCAAATCTGGCGAAGCTGGAGGTATTCAGGTGCACGATAACTTTCTTGCTGTGTTGCCCGGAGGTGACCTGGCTCAGGTCGGTATTCTGGAATGCATTGTGCTCATCCCAGTACATGGCGCGCATACTGTCAGCGACCTGCTGTGCCGGCTGCTGATGCCCAAACCAGCCCAGTGTAGCGCCAACTCCGATCAACAGCACGGCAGCCGCTGCACGTCGCCATGGACCCGCGCGGCTGGTGTCGGATTTCCGGTATTTTTCGATTCCCGGTGGACTCTCGTAGGCATGGCGAAACAGTTCACTGAGCTGTCTGAGTTCGCAGGCCTGCTGGCGCAGGCTGTTGTCATTGTTAAGCAGCTCGAATACATCGCTCTTTTCCAATGCATCGAGTTCGCCGTCAATGAAGGCGTTGAGCCGTTCATCAGAAAACTCTTTGCTGCTCATGTTGTTACCCTTAAATGGTGAACATTTGAGTCGCCCTTGACTTCAGCCTCCAGTAAACGTTCTTTAAGTGCTTTTCTGGCCCGTGACAGGCGGCTCATCACGGTGCCGATCGGTACATCCAGAATCTGAGCCACTTCGATATACGAGCAGCCTTCCAGGTCAACCAGGGTAATCACCTGACGCTGGCCCATCGGCAGGTAGGCAATCGCGTTTCTGACCCGACTGATGATCTGCTGGCGGTTGTGGCAGGTATCCGGTGTGTCATTTTCCATCAGGATGACGTCGTCAACGTCCACCGTGTCGCGGCTGCGCCGAAAGTGGTCGCGCCAGCAGTTGCTCAAAATACGGTATAGCCAGGCTTTGAGGGTATTCGGGTCACGTAACTGGCCACTGTTTTTCAGTGCCTTGGTCAGCGCTTCCTGAACCAGATCGTCTGCCAGCGCCGGGTTATGACACCAGGAGTAGGCGATGCGGTAGAGGTTTTCCCGATATTCTCCGAGCGCACGTTTGAACTGCTGGTGTTTGGACAGGTTCGCTATCACATTCATAACCATATTTTATCCCATACCCAATGGAAATGACGGATTCCGGGTGCGTTTATTCCGAACAACCCACGAGAGCAAATAAGGCTGCGGATTACACGGTTTCGCGGTAACCTTGACGTTGTGGCAGGAAACACAAAAACAACAGCGCACACAGACCCTTGGTCGCCGCTTCCCGGGATTCTTCAGGCTGCTGCGGAGGGCCGCTGGCAAAGTTATGTGCAGGCGGCAGAAGACGCCGGGGTTCGGGTTCCGCTCGATCCCGGTTTTCAGGCCTGCGGTTGCCGTGTTTTTGCCATCAGCGACTTCGCGGCCGGGCTCTGCCATCGTGTTCCGCGGCTGTTGGTTGACCTGCTGGATAGCGGTGACCTGCTGGCCGACTCCTGGCCTGACGTTCTGAGCCGTCGGGTGGCTGACCAGCTTGCCGCCTGCAGCGACGAGCCTGCACTGCATCAGATGCTGCGCCAGGTCAGGCAACGCGAGATGCTGCGTATTGCATGGCGGGACCTGGCCGGCTGGGCGACCCTGGAGGAGACGTTGCGGGATCTGTCCGATCTGGCGGATACCTGCATCCAGGGGGCGCTGGAAAGGCTGAGTGTCTGGCAGGCAAAGGAAACCCAGCCACCGGTGGGGGCAAATCGACGTCGGCTTCCGCTGATCGTCATTGCCATGGGAAAACTGGGTGCCCATGAGCTTAATTTCTCCTCGGATATCGACCTGATCTTCGCTTACCCCGATACCGTTGCCAAGCGCAGGCGCAGCAGCCTGAGTGCGGAGCAGTATTTTACCCGGCTTGGACAATCCCTGATCCAGGCCCTGTCCAATATGGATCAGGATGGCTTTGTATTCCGGGTCGATATGCGCCTGAGGCCTTATGGCGACGCCGGTGCGCTGGTGTGCAGCTTCGAGGCAATGGAAGAGTATTACCAGTCGCAGGGTCGTGAATGGGAACGTTATGCCATGATCAAGGCGCGTGCGGTGACCGGCGATGAGGCATCCAAAACGGAGTTAGTGGAGTTGTTGCGGCCATTCGTGTATCGCCGCTACCTGGATTTTCATACCTTCGACGCTTTGCGCGACCTCAAGCGACAGATTCACCAGGAAGTCAAACGTAAGGGGCAGGAGGAAAATCTGAAGCTGGGCCCCGGGGGAATCCGCGAAATAGAATTTATTGCCCAGGTCTTCCAGCTGGTGCGCGGCGGGCGCGAATCCCGTCTGCGTCAGCGCGGTGTCATCGACGTTCTGCGGACATTGGTCGATCTGAAATTACTTCCGCACCAGACTGTCAACGAACTGATCGAGGCATACGGTTTTCTGCGCCGTGCCGAAAATCGTCTGCAGGCGATGCAGGATCAGCAAATCCACACCTTACCGGATGCGGAGTCCGAACGGGCAGGCTTGGCCCTGGCGATGGACTTCCCGGACTGGAAGACGTTTTATGCGGCGCTCAACCGGCACCGCCGCCATGTCGAGACCCATTTCCAGCAGGTGTTCGCTATGCCACAGGCGGGAAAGCCGGTTGCACCCGACCCGTTGACCGAATTGTGGCAGGATCGCCTGCCGACGGATGACGCCCGCCGGGTGCTGGAAAATACGGGATTTGATGATACCGGGGAGACGTTGCGCTGGATTGAGCAATTGCGCTCGGGCACTGCGCCACGTTACCTGGGGCAGCAGGGCCGGCTACGCTTCGACGCACTGGTACCGATGCTGCTGGCTGCGGCAGGGCGTCAGGATAATGCGGCGGAAGTTCTGGGGCGGCTGGTCAGTGTTCTGGAGCACATAGCCGGTCGGACCACCTATCTTGCCCTGCTGCAGGAGAATCCGCCGGTGTTGTCACAGCTGGTCAAGTTGTGTGCAGCCAGTCCCTGGATTGCCCAGCAGATTTCGCGTTTCCCGATACTGCTGGATCAGTTGCTCGATCCGCGCACCCTGTACGCGCCGTTGGCGCCCGCCGAGCTCGATGTCGAGCTGGAGAGGGTTTTCAAGGATGTGGATGCCGCCGATCTTGAACAGCAGATGGATCTTTTACGCCAGTTCCGGCATGCCATGGTGCTGCGGGTTGCTGCTGCCGATATCGCGGGGGCGAATCCGGTCACCCGGGTGAGTGACGAGCTGACAGCCATAGCCGAACTGGTGGTGCAAAAGGTGTTGTCGATAGCCTGGACAGAGATGGTCAAGCGTTATGGCGAACCGCGCTGCAAGCTGAAGGGTAAACGGCGGCCGGTCGCTTTCGCGGTGATCGCTTATGGCAAACTGGGCGGCATGGAACTCGGTTACGGTTCCGACCTGGATCTGGTTTTTCTGCACGACAGCGGCGGTACGGCACAAAGAACATCCGGGCCGAAATCGGTCGATAACTCGGTGTTTTTTACCCGCCTCGGGCAGCGCATCATCCATATGCTGGAGACGTTTACCGCCGCGGGTATCCTCTACGAAGTGGACATGCGTCTGCGGCCATCCGGTCACTCGGGTATGCTGGTGAGCAGTATCGATGCGTTCGCGGAGTACCAGCGTGAAGAAGCCTGGATCTGGGAACACCAGGCACTGGTGCGGGCGCGGCCGGTGGCCGGTGATGCGGGGCTGGGCAAGGCGTTTGAAAGAATCCGCGCGCAGGTCCTTGCCGCGGACAGTAAGGTGGAAAATCTTCGCTCGGAGGTTCGTGACATGCGTGAGCGCATGCGGGCCGAGCTGGGATCAAACAGCACTGACGGATTCCATCTCAAGCAGGACCGTGGAGGTATCGTTGATATCGAATTTATGGTCCAATACCTTGTTCTTCGCTGGTGTAACGACCATGCGGGGTTGCTGCGCCA
>CAMYLH010000343.1 GCA_947259065.1 uncultured Desulfobacterales bacterium | reverse complement strand
CCGAGCGGATCACCCAGCATATCGTCAGCCTGGGCGATGGCCGACCGGGATCAAACCTCGATCAACAAACCCTGGATCAGGCCCAGTCAGTCTTTGTGCAGGTATATGATCCTGAACACGGGGGTTTCGGACAGTCACCAAAATTTCCGTCACCCCATCAATTGCGGTTTTTGCTGAGCCACTATCACCACACCCAAAATCAACCAATGCTTGCAATGGTAGAAAAGACCCTGACCCAAATGCGGCTGGGCGGCATTTTTGATCAACTGGGTTTCGGCTTTCACCGCTATTCCACCGACGCCCAATGGCTGCTGCCGCACTTTGAAAAAATGCTCTACGACCAGGCCATGCTGATCATGACTTACACAGAAGCTTATCATGTGACCGGAAATGAGTTTTATGCCGGGGTTGCGGAAGAAATCATTACCTATGTCCTGCGGGACATGACCTCCACCGAAGGAGGATTTTTCAGTGCCGAAGATGCCGACAGCGAAGGCATTGAAGGTAAGTTCTACCTGTGGACACCCCAAGAAATCCAAAAAATTCTTGGCGAAAAAGAGGCCGCTTTTTTTATCAATGTTTTCAATGTCAAACAAGGCGGAAATTTCGAAGACGCTGCCGCCGGTCACCACAGCGACCAGAATATTCTGCATCTGAAAAAGCCGTTGCCACAGCTTTCCAGAGAACTTGGCATCTCGGTAAATCAATTGCGCAACCGTCTGGAAGCCGGTCGTGAAAAACTCTTTTCCGAAAGAGAAAAACGCATCCATCCATTTAAAGACGATAAGATCCTTAGCGGCTGGAACGGTTTGATGGTCGCCGCCCTGGCCAAAGCCGGCAACGTTCTGGACAATCCAAAGTATACCGTCGCTGCGGCTAAAGCTGCCGATTTTGTCCTGCAAAACCTCACTGATGGCAATGAGCGGTTGCTGAAACGGTACCGCAAGGGCGAAGCCGGCTTAAGCGCTCATCTAAATGACTACGCCTTTATGATTTGGGGTCTGTTGGAGCTTTATCAGGCAACTTTTGAATTAAAATATTTAAAAGACGCTGTTAAGCTAAATGAACAGATGCTTTTACACTTTTGGGATGAACAAAACGGCGGACTGTTTATGACTGCTGACGATAGCGAAAAATTGTTGGTTCGCAGCAAAACGATTTACGACGGCGCCATACCTTCGGGAAACTCCGTGGCGGTATTCAATTTGCTTCGTCTCGGTCATATGACCGGAAAAGCCGGCTATTTAACCAAAGCGGAACGCATTATTAAATCGTTCGCTGCCGAGATAGAGCAGCATCCGGCCGGCCATTCCCAGCTCATGGTCGCACTGGAATTTGCGCTGAACCCGAATTACGAGGTCGTCATCGTGGGCAAACCCCAGGAGAAGGATACCATGTCTATGCTGTCAGCATTGCGCAAACCTTTTCTACCGGAAAAGGTTGTCCTTTTTCGCCCGGCGGATCATGAGGCTGCCGCGGAAGTTACGGCCATTGCGCCTTACACCTTACCGATGACTGCCAAAAATGACCGGGCCACCGCCTATGTTTGCCAGGAGTTTGCCTGCAAACTGCCCACCACCAGCGTCGATCAGATGTTGGACAATATGAGGCAAAATTAAAGTAGTTGTTTCTTTTGACAGGGATCTTGATAAATTAAAAGCCGTCACAGAGACACTGTAACATCTTAGGACGCTTTGACTTAAAAGATAGCTAATGAGAAAATACCGGCACTAAATTAGTCGCAAACAGACTCCTTCATGGATCAATCAACAAATCGATACCCGTCCCGGAACCTCCCGTTACGAACCCATCAAAACTAGATTATCCGACAACGCAACTTCCAGAAACTGCGTATAAACCTGCCAGGAACTCTCCCCGTATCCGCCGGCCATTAAATAAGCCCCCGGTATCTTCCGCTCCTTCAGAAAGCCGTAGACGAGAAGGTCCCGTTGTTTCATCTGTGCAAGTGTCAGCTTTAAATCCGCCGTTGAAGGCAGTTCGTCCTTTTCATATGGATCGGCCCCGGAAACAACCACGGCAAGGTCCGGTTGGGAGATGTTTTCAAGCTTATTGAGACCTTCCTGCAGCCTGGATACGTATAAATGATCTTCCCCCCGGGCCATGGGAATATCGATGTCGCTATCTATAAAGGACGGGTTAAGGTTACCCGCCTGATCATATTTTTCACCATCCAGCGGCCAGCCGTGGGCCATGTGAATGCTCAGTGTCGTAATGGTGGCATCACCCCGGGTGAGGGCCGCCGTTCCGTCTCCCTTGTGGGCATCGGTATCGATCACCCAGGCGGTTCGGATGCGGTTTTCGGCCTGCAGCTTTCGGATGGCGATCACAATATCATTAATGGGGCAGAAGCCGGCGCCATAACCGTACTGAGCATGGTGCATACCGCCCCCAAACGCGAAACAAAAATTCTTATCCAGGGATATCCGGCAACACTGCACCGTGCTTGCGACCATGGCAAGGGTTCGGTCAAACAGGCGGGTCAGCGGGAGCGTCGCAGTATCCGGGGCATAACGATAATAATTACCCTGTTCATCGATCAACTCAAAAGTCCGGATGATTTCCCCCTCGAGTTCGGCGGAGTATAGTTTTTCAACATATTCGCTGGAATGTGCCCGCACAAGATCTTCTTTGGTGATCTGTTCATCAATTTTTTTGATATGCCATTGATCAATTACAGGGCCCAAAAGTTCGTGTGATTTTAAAAATTCAAATGCTTTCACAGCCCGGCTGGCCAGTACCGGAATCTGGATACCGAACTCGAGCAGACCTTTATTCCGGTTTTCATCGTATAAGATCATGATTGGTATAAACTCTTAGATTATTCAATTTTCAATTATCTGCCTCTGCTGGACTCAGGTTAGGCGGTTTTTATTAATGCTTAACCGATTCAACCCTGCTTTAAAATGGCGGTTACTCTATCCCCGTATTCGCGGCTGTTTTCATCAACAGGTGTCACCTCAATATCGGATGAAGATGAGGCACCCAGCTCTAATTCTGCTGCCCGGGCAATCTGTTCCTGCTCGAAAATCTTTGATTTCATAATCTGACCGTTGCTCCCCAGAGATTTTAGAATCGCCACGCCGACGGCATCAATGGCCACTCGATCTGTGGACGCAAGAAACGCATTACCCTTGGCACGTTTGCCGCTCGCCGGACCGCCGTCCACAAATGCGTCTATGCCGTCCAAGACAATAAGGTCAGGTTTAAAGGGAGCGTTTATTTCAGCAATCAACTTGCGCTGGTGGGGAGATGAGTGCAGTTCGCGCATATAATCATAGCCATGGCGGGATGTGGGAACCACCCCGACATGATTTTTCAGCGACAAGGTGAAAACTCCGCCGAACTGGTGAGTTTTCAGACAGCAGGTGGAAACCAGACACTCGCTTTCAAGTATCGGCCGGGCCACCCGGAATCCATTTTGCCAGTGGGAATCCGTGGCATCAACTTTGACCCAGTCCTTTTGCGCCAGATCGTCAAAATCGACGATGTTGACATCAAGCTTTTCCATGAGCGGAATGACCCCTTTTTGCGCCATGACGTCGCGCGTGAGCGAATAGCTGCGCTCACCAAGACTCACCGTTTTGGCGCCCATCTTCCAAACCTCTTCCACAAGGGCCACCAGGGTATCATTGTGAGTGGAGCCCGGAGTTTGATCTGCCGTGTTGAAATTGGGTTTGATCAGCACATTCTTGTTTTTAACCGGATTGATATCCAAAGCCCGAATGGATAAAACAACTCCGGATCTGCGATCCTCGGTGTTAACAATCGTGACTTTGCTGTGATTAGGATTATCCATCGCTACACCTCCTTGAATGTCGAATAACAAAGTTCCGCCGCCGCCACCGGAACACTTAAACCCCGAATGCCTATTTTGTCCATGCGGCCCGGTTAACATTGGCTAGTGCTGTCATGATTTTCTCCTTTTAGTGTTTCCTACAGCATGGTTGATAAACTCGGCGATTTTCGCGTTTCCTTTGCG